>JAGGXN010000087.1 GCA_021163065.1 Archaeoglobaceae archaeon
ACTAGTTGTTGCCTCGTTTGCAGTACCGTTAATGCTTTCTTCAACGTAGCTTGCACCTTCAACAGCTTGATGTATCGACTCATTTCTTATGTAATTCTTCAAGCAAATGTCCACTTTCCATGGGGCTGTTACATTAAAGTCAAAGACAGTTGTGTTCACATCTTTAAGCTTTGCCAAGACATCTTTATTAATTTGGACTTGATGCAAACCTTTTCTTTTAATTGCTGAAATGTTCTCATTCGTGTAATAATCTCCACTTCCGTGCTCGTGCAAACTGAGCTTTGTGCCTGTCTCGCTTCTTACTTTAGTCGTAAAAGTAGCTACGGCTGGCTTTATGTAGTACGTTTCATTAGCTATTGTAACGGGCTCAGCAGTCATTTTAACTTTATTCGTAACATAATATTCCTCCTGTCCTGTATTTATTTCTTTATTAACGATGACTAAGCCTTTTCCTTCAACACTGCTGCTTGAATTATACTCATACTCGTACTGCAACACTCTTATTTTAACAATAATCTTTCCACAAGTTCCAGGCTCCATATCCCCAATTTCCCATACGTTGTTCCCCTTTGTTGGCATCGGCGTAGCAGTTATGAATTGAGTTCTCGATGGATAATATTCTATAATCTTAACACCGTAAGCCTTTCCATTTTCAACACAATACTCAATCTCGTACGTTATAACCCCATAGGGGTCAACAACCTTTGTTCCTGTCTTTTTGATTTTCAAAATTGGTAATCTCGATACAGTAGTATTTTCATATGCATAAATTGGCTCCGTCTCATTTGATTCAACGCTGCAAACGTTTTTAATTATAGTTCCATGCGGTAAAGTCTCATTAACTCTAACAGTAATGTTAATATCAAAGCTCTCTCCAGGTTGCAATAAATCGTAATACCATGTATCGTTGTCTTCATCTGGCATAGGATTGGCTGAAACGAAGGTTACATTTGGATCGTAGTATTCTTTGACAACCAAATCGGTAGCGTTTACAATTCCAACGTTTGTTACCGTAATTGTGTAACTTAACAGTTTACCTGGGAAAATCGGATCTGGATCATCTATTTTTTCTATTTTTAATATTGGAGCTAAAACAGTTGTGTTTTCTCTTGTTTCATCCGAAATTTGATCAGACGTTAGCTTAACTTCGTTAATAAGAATCGTCCCATTTTCAACTTTCTTAACTCTAACAGTAATCCTAATATCAAAGCTCTCTCCAGGTTGCAATAAATCGTAATACCATGTATCGTTGTCTTCATCTGGCATAGGATTGGCTGAAACGAAGGTTACATTTGGATCGTAGTATTCTTTGACAGTTATGTTTGTTATATTCTCTTCTCCACCATTTTTAACAGTAATTGTGTAATTTAACAATTTACCAGCTATAACAGGGTCTGGATTGTCAATTTTCGTTAAACTTAGCTGCGCATCTATTATCTCATGCTTTGTTTTATTCGTGTAATTCCTCTCATGCGGTTGCTCTTTTGGCAAAGAACTCCAGTTGAGATAGGCATAGTTTGTCCAGTTTCGCGTTGGCGATAGCTGCATTTGCAACTTGTAATCAATTTTTATTGGATTGTTCGAATCCCAGCTTAAATCGATGCTTTCAAAGGTTGCTCTAAGCCTTCCATTCTCAACTGTAAGAGTTCCTGAACCTGAAACTATTTTTGCCGAATTTGGAACGTAAGTTGTATGATCCGGAAACGTGTCAATCAAAGAAACGTCATAGGCTGTTGAAGAGCTTTCAGATGAGTGGTAGATGAGCAAAGTGTAGTTTACAACGTCACCAACCAAAGCATAGTTTACAGCCCTTTTTTCTATAATTAAATCAGGCTCTATGACTTCTGTGTCAGCTTTGGCTGAGAATTGTACTCCTTTAGCCTTAAAAACAACGTTATTCTCCAAAACGTCTCCATTTTTAACGGAAGAAACGTTGTCTATAATCGCTCTGAAGGTAATTGTTATGTTCTTTCCATCCGTGTTGTTAACCTTGCCAAGATACCATGAAATCGTCTGCCCATTGGTCGTTTCTTCAAAAGTTTCATTGTTTGCAACCATCGAGAATTGGTCATCGTAAATAACACCATTGGGCAGAGTATCATTGATCCAGACTTCTTCCAAGTTAACCTTTGGTAAATAAACATTTATGGTGTAATTTAACATCTCGCCAATAGTTGCCTTGTCTTTGTCAACTTCCTTGACAATTCCAACGTTTCTGTTCGCTTTAACTTCTACTTCATCCTTATCATTGTAATCGTTAAGCTCGTTCCAACCTCCATACCTTTCGTAATCGTTTTCTCCACTCATGCTTGTCCAAGTCACCGTTGCATTATTTTTGAAAACATCATTAATCAATATGCTACCTTTAACTCTCACATAGTACGTTATATTTATTGGATTCGTTGAATCGGTTGACAAAGGTACATGCTTGTAGAAAACACTTATCTTATTGCCAGCTGAAACGTCTTTATCAGGATTCGGCGTAACAGAGTAGCTTAAAAGCTCAAGTTTATCTGGAATTGTATCATTAATCCAAACATCGTATGCATCGTGTGTAGAACCATCGTGGTAAACTTTGATTGTGTATTTAACAATATCGTTAACTTCTACATCGCTTCTGTTAGCTTGCTTTTCTATC
>JAGGXN010000130.1 GCA_021163065.1 Archaeoglobaceae archaeon
GGACCAAATTCTTGGTCAATTAAAGGATTTCTATAGTTTATGTAAAAAACATGGAGCTATTAGGGAGATTCTAGATATTGTTTTCAGCAAAGCCATTCAAGTCGGTAAGAAAGTCAGAAATTTGACAAACATAAACAAAGGCTCAGTTTCGATTGGTTCCGCTGCTGTTGAGCTCGCCGAGAGTAAGTTGGGAAGTTTAAAGAAAAAGAGAGTATTGTTAATTGGTGCTGGAGAAATGGGAAGCTTGGTTGCTAAAGCAATAGTAAATAAAGATGTTGATGCGATTTTAATTGCCAATCGAACATTTTCTAAAGCTAGGGAATTAGCCAAACAACTAGGAGGAATTGCGGTAAAATTTGACAGACTTGAAGAGTTCATGACAAAATGCGATGTAGTTATCTCAGCAACTTCTGCTCCACACTACATAATAACAAGGGATTTGATCGAGAGAGTTGTAAAAAAGAGAAAAGACCCAATTTTGCTGATAGACATTGCATTGCCGAGGGATATTGAAGATACTAACATTGAGAAGGCAATTATACATACAATTGACGATTTAAAAGAAATTAGCGATAAAAATTTGAGAAAAAGATACAATGAGGCCAAGAAAGCTGAAAAAATAATAAAAGAGGAATTAAAGCATCTAAAAATGATGTTAAAAGATTTGAGGGCTAACACAGCTATAAGTTCGATGTATACGGTTGCGGAAATTGTTAAAAAAGATGAGATAAGGGAGCTTTATAACAAGCTTAAATCAAAATACAACGTTGATGAGGAAGTTATTCCAATATTAGAGGATTTTGCTAATTCTTTTATTAAAAAGTTTTTAAGACAGCCAACTGTAAGGTTAAGGATGGCAGCAAGAGACGGAAAGCCTTACGTTATCGATGCAGTTGAATATCTCTTTGGAGGTGTATGTGATGTTTCCGCAAACAAGGATGAGGAGATTAAGGAAAGAAAATCTAAGGTTTTTGGTGAGAGAAACTAAACTAAGTGTTGATGACTTTATAGTTCCAATTTTCGTTGATGAGAACATTAAAAAGCCCCTTGAGATTTCATCGATGCCAAATTATTTTAGAATACCCTTAGATAGTGTTGTTAAGGAAATTGAAGCTTGTCTTGATAAAAATCTAAAAACATTCATCCTCTTTGGCATACCATCTTACAAAGATGAGGTTGGCACCTCAGCTTACGATAAGAATGGAGTTATTCAAAGAGCTTTGAGAAGCATTAAAAGCGAGTTTGACGATGTTGTTTTAATCACAGACGTTTGCCTTTGCGAATACACAAGCCATGGACATTGTGGCATTGTTAAAGGCACTCAAATCTTAAACGATGAAACTTTGCCATTACTTGCAAAGATTGCCATAAGCCATGCTGAAGCTGGAGCCGATATCGTTGCTCCATCAGCAATGATGGATGGGATGGTTAAGGCTATAAGAGAGGGATTAGACAATGAAGGGTATAAAGACACAGCAATAATGTCTTACGCTGCAAAATACGCTTCAAACTTTTATTCGCCATTTAGAGAGGCTGCAGAAAGTGGTTTCAAGTTCGGAGATAGAAAAAGCTATCAAATGGACTTTCACAACAGCAACGAAGCTTTGAGAGAAGTTGAATTGGATATTAAAGAAGGGGCTGACATAATAATGGTCAAGCCAGCCTTAGCATATTTGGATATTATACATAAAGTCAAGCAGAAATTTAAGTTCCCTACAGCTGCTTATAACGTTAGCGGAGAATACAGTATGATTAAAGCTGCTATAAAGCTTGGATGGCTAAATGAAGATGTAATTTACGAAATTTTAACAGCGATAAAGAGAGCTGGTGCTGATTTGATCATTACATACCATGCAAAGGAAATTGCAGATTTCTTGTAAATAAGATTCCAAAAAGATTTTTAGCTTTACTATCAACTTTTGTTGATGGTCAAGATTGCAGTGTCAGGAAAAGGTGGCGTAGGTAAAACGACTTTAACAGCGATACTTGCGTATCTTTTTGCAAAGGATGGATACAGTGTTACAGCAATAGACTGCGATGCTGACATCAATTTACCTTCAGCTTTGGGGGTGAAAAATGTAACTCCGCTTTCCGAGCTTAAGGATATCATTGAAGAAAGAGTAGTAGGTCCATTCGGCACTTATAAGCTCAATCCAAAGGTTGACGATGTTTTTCAAGCATATTCTGTAAAAAATAAAGAGGGGATCAGGGTCTTAGTTTTAGGAACAATAGAAAAAGGAGGAGAAGGATGCTTCTGCCCTCAAAATTCTTTTTTAAGAGCCATACTCAGGCATGCGATATTCAAGCAGAAAGACGTTTTGCTGTTAGACATGGAGGCTGGAATTGAGCATTTAGGTAGAGGAACTGCAAGAGGTGTAGATTTGTTAATAGCAGTTGTAGAACCGGGATTAAGAGCTTTAGAGACACTAAACAGAATCGAAAAGCTTTCATCAGACATTGGAATAGAAAAAATTGCCGTAGTTGTAAACAAATTTGTTGACTCTCCAAAAGCTAAGGAATTGATTGAGAAAATAAAGTATCCAATCTTAGGAATAATTCCATTCAGTCAAGACTTTATAAATGCAGATTTAGAAAACAAACCGCCATACGAGGTTTGCGATTTAAAACCCTTTGAAGAGATAAAGAAAAAAATAATGGAGATAGTATCATGAAAATAGGTTTGATTTTGAGAGGTAATTATAGAAAAACGGATATTGAAATAATGAAAAAGCACTTTGATGTTGTATCTTTCGAATTACCAATAGAACTGCCAGAATTTATTGAGAATCCTGAGGATTATTTAAAAATTCCAAAGAAATTCTTTGATGTCGACATGATTATCTCCTATGCTGCCCATCCAGATATAAACTTGGAAATAATAAAGTTAGCCGAAAAAAACGGTATAAAGCTTGTAATATTTTCTGGCGGTGCAAAAGCTGGTTCTTACAAGCAGCTTAAGGAGGAAGGGAAAAAGAGAGGTGTAAAAGTCATATGGGAGGAAATTTGCTGCTCTACTCCAGCAATAAACGATAGCAGATTTGACGAATTTTTCTCTTTGTTTGGCGTTCCAGAATTTGAAATTGAAGTTAAAAATGGAAAAATAAAGGACGTTAAGGTTAAAAAATCGGCTTTTTGTGGAGCCACATACTTTGTAGCTGAAAAAATTAAAGGTTTAAGTGTTAATGAAGCACCAGCAAAAGCAGGATACTACACTCAAATTTATCCATGTATGGCAAGCAGAGGTATCAATGGTGGAATACACAGAGCTGCGAGAGTTCACAAGAGGGCTGTAGAGAAAGCTTTGCAAAAAGCAAACAAGTTAAACAAACATTTAAATTCTTAAAATTGTAAGCAGGGCAATGGTACAAAAAAAGTTGGTAATAAAGAGGAGTGGCTACCCAGCTAAGGGTGAATTTGTAATTGGAACGGTTACGAGAGTGTTAGATTTTGGAGCTTTCGTTTCCTTAGATGAATACGAAAATAGGGAGGGAATGGTACACATAAGCGAAGTTGCTCCTGGATGGATAAAAGACATAAGAGATCATGTTAAAAAAGGTCAAAAAGTTGTATGCAAGGTTTTAAACGTAAATCCAAAGAGGGGACACATTGATCTATCAATTAAGGATGTTAATGAAAGACAAAGGAGGGAAAAGCTTCAAGAGTGGAAAAGCGAACTTAAAGCGTTCAAATGGTTAGAGATTGCAGGTGAAAAGGCTAAAATTGGTTTCAACGAACTTATTAAGATTGGTAAAAAATTAATGAATGAATACGATTCAGTATATTCAGCATTTGAAGATGCTGCATTTGAAGGATACAAAGTTTTAGAACCAATAGTTGGAGAAAAACTGGCAAAAGCGATGGAAGAGATTGCAAAAGACAACATAAAACCACAAAAAGTTGAAGTTAGGGGATACTTTGAATTGAAATGCTACGCCTCAGACGGGGTTGAAAGGATAAAGAAGGCTTTGATGGAGGCTTATAAGGTAAAAAATGGGATAGAGATGAAAATAGAGTATATTGGCGCTCCAAAATATAGAATAACCATTCAAGCTGAAGATTACAAAACTGCTGAAAGTGTTCTTAAAAAAGTTAGCAGCAGAGTTTTGAAGGCAATTAAAAAATTTGGTGGAGAAGGCAATTTTCACAGGGAGCAAGCATGAAAATCAAAATTAGAAAGTGCGGCAATTGTGGGAATTATACCTTAAAAGATACATGCCCAAAATGTGGGGGAAAAACTTACATGCCAATTCCTCCAAGATTTTCTCCTGAAGATCCATATGGTAAATACAGGAGGATGCTAAGAAAGGAAATAGGATTCTTCAATTTAAGGAGGTGGGTATATGCTTCAAAAGATTGATATAAGATTCTTAAAACAGCCAGAGGAAGTTGGATTAAAAAATCCGGTATTCATTGAAGGCTTACCGGGAATAGGACATGTTGGAAAACTCGTTGCAGATCATTTAGTTAACGAACTTGAAACTGTAAAGGTTGTTGAAATATATTCTCACTATTTTCCGCCACAAGTTATGGTTGATGAGAGTGGAACTATAAAAATGCCAAACAATGAAATATACGCCTACAAATCAAACGGCAACTCACCAGACTTGCTCATTTTAGTTGGAGATTTCCAAAGCATAAGTAATGAGGGGCATTTTGAGTTAGTTAACGCCTACATAGAGGTTGCAAAGAAATTCAACGTTTCGAAAATCTACACACTCGGAGGCTACGGAATAGGAAGACTCATCGAGGAACCTTACGTAATAGGCGCAGCAAATAATCCAGAAATGATTGAGGAATTGAAAAGTTATGGAGTGAAGTTTGAGAGAGGAGAACCCGGAGGAGGAATAATCGGTGCATCAGGACTACTTTTGGGAATTTCAAAGCTTGAAGGGATAGATGCAGCATGTTTAATGGGGGTGACCTCTGGCTACATGGTTGACCCTAAGAGTGCGAAAGCTGTGCTCGATGTGTTAAAAAGCATGCTAAACTTAGATGTTGGTGTTGAAGAATTAGACAAAAGAGCAAGAGAAATGGAAAAACTTATAGCACAAATAAAGGAGATGCAGGAAGCTACAATGCAACAGTGGAAGAGTGATGAAGATTTAAGATATTTCAGATAGTTAAGTGAGAAAATGAGTGAAGAAATGAGCAAAGACTGGAGAGAACAAGAAGAACTGAAAAAATTGAAGGAATATCTAGTAAAAGACTTCGATAAGGCTATCGATTCTTTTGTTGAGTTAAGCAACAAAGCGAAGATGATAAAGCTAACAGAAGAGCTGATAGAGATTGGCGAACAAATTCTTGACGATGTAAACGATGAAAGGAGAGGTAAAATAATCGGCACGCTTGGCAACTTATGCTACAACCTTGGAAAATTTAAGGAGGCTGAAAAGTATTACGAAGAGGCTTTAAAATTCTACATAAAGCTTGCAAAGAAAGATGAAAGCTATATGAAATACGTTGCAGGTGTATTGAATAACCTTGGAAATCTATATTACGCTACTGGAAAACCTACTGAGGCTGAAAAAGCTTTTAGGGATGCATTAATAATCAGACAAGATATAAATGACAAGGAGGGTTTGGCTACTACACTGAGCTGCTTAGGTTTGCTTTACAGCAGCATAGCAGATTATGAAAAAGCCAAGGAGTATTATGAGAGAGCCCTTTTAATTAGAATGGAATTGCATAAAAACGATGTTAAAAGTTTGTACAACTTAGGCATGGTACTAAACAACTTGGGAACTATATATAATGCACTTAACGATACAGAAAAAGCTGAGGAGTCTTACAAAAAAGCAATTGAAACTTACAAAGATCTACTAAGTAGAGAGGAAAGAGTAGAAGACATGCTTTGTGGTGCCATGAACAATTTAGCATCTTTATACTTAGAAGTAGGCAAAACTGAGGAGGCTGAAGAACTTTTAAATGAGATAAAAAAGTACGAATCTTTACTACCACCCGATCTAAAAGTTAAGGTTATTTTCAATAATGCAAGAATAATTGAAAAAAAAGATGTTGAAAAGGCTGCAAAAGAATACTTAAGAGCCGGATCGATGGCTTTTGTTCTCTTCGTGACTTATGGCATGAAAACTATCAATTTTATCTACTGCTTTGAAAAAGTTGAAGAGATTGGAGAAGGGGAAATTAAGGGAGATGCAGAAATAATGCGAAGGGCTATGTTAAAGGCTTACTTTGGTCTTGAGAAGGACAAAGAAATTAAAAGAGTTGAATGTAGCAAGAGAGGCAAAGCGATTCTCGATGCTTTGAAAGGGAGCTTTAAGCTTGAGGTAAAGGATGACATTGACTTAGCAGCATACATAATAGCTAATGAAATCAAAAAGAAGAGTGGTTTCTAATCAAAAAGCTTTGCCAAACTATCTAAAACGTAATCTGGCTTTAAATTAAACCTTTCAACCATTTTTTCAAGATTTTCCTTGGTTGTTACTCCTGTTAAAACAAGCAAAGTTTCAGCTCCAACAGCCTTTCCAGCCTTAACATCAACATCTATTTGATCTCCTACAACAACGACATCCTCAGCATCTAGATTCAATATTTCTAAGGCTTGTTCCATTATAACCTTCGATGGCTTACCAACTACAACATCCGGTTCTCTTCCAGTCATCCAGTATAGTGCTCCTATTATCATACCCGTTCCAGGAACTGGACCATCTTCAGCGGGAAAAATTCTATCAGGATTCGTTGCAACGTATCTCATTCCACTCAGGCAAGCTCTCAAAGCTTTTGTCATTAAATCAAAGTTTACCCCCCTATTCGAGCCAACAACCAAGTATTCCGCTTTATCGTATTCAACTATTTCATGACCCGCTAATTTAAGCTCTTCAATCAATCCTGCCTCACCAGTTGTAAATATTTTTGCATTCTTCTTTTCACTTGCGATAAACCTTGCAGTTGCGTAAGTAGCCATTAAAAGTTCATCTTCATTGACATCTAATCCAAATTTTCTAAATCTTTCCATCATTATCCTCCTACTCCTAGTTGAGTTGTTTGAAACAAAAATTATCTTCTTATTCATTTCTCTAAGCTTTTTAACACCTAGAATCCCATCTTCGATTGGCGACTCTCCTCTACCAATAACACCGTCTATGTCGATTATGAAACCTTTTTTACTCAACAAAGGATGCATGCAATAAATATCTCAAACAATTAAAAACAGTTCTGCTAAAGCAATTTTTATTAGACAAAACGTTTATGTTTAAACATGGTACTAAGTGGAATAGCAAAATGTTACATAAATCACGAATTTGCAGAAAAAGTAAAGCAAATGGGTGAAGAGCTTAATAAGTATACCGGGAATAAAATTGTTGTTGTCCATCACAACGATGCTGATGGAATTTGTTCTGCTGCCATACTCCTCAAATTATTTGAATCGCTCGGCTATGAAGTTGAATTAATTTGCATTGAAAAAGTTCATCCATCAATTGTAGATGCAGTACATTCCAAAAACGAAGGCAACTTAATAGTTTACACAGATCTAGCTGGATTGGCCGCTAAGATGATAGACGAGGTAAACAACCACAGATGTAAGGTGTGGATAATTGACCATCATCCAGCCAAAGCCATTGAAAGTGATGACGTCTTTGTTTTTGATCCTGAGCTTTTTGGCATCTCAGGAGATACTTTTGTCTGTGCTTCATCACTAAATTATCTAATAGCAATTTGCATTAAAGAGGAAATGAAAAAGTACGCATACTTAGCGGTCGCTGGAGCTGTTGGAGATTACCACGATAGAACTGGTGGCGTTCTCGGATTTGACAGATGTGCATTGGATGATGCTTTATTGTTAAACCAAGCTATTATAAAAATAGAAGGATACAAAGAAAGATACTACTTAAATTTCTTCGAAGAATACGCAGATGTCGTTGCAGAAAGATTAACGATCTTAGGGGCTGTTGGATATGAAGAAAGAGGATATGCTAAAGGTGTGAAAGCCTGCTTGAATGGGTTTGATGATAAAACAATTAAAGAAGTGGAGAGGTTGAAAAAGCTAAGAGATGAAAAATTTGAAGAAGCAATAAAAATGCTTAGAAGTGGAGGGCTGCGTATAGAAAAATATACCCAATGGTTCCATCTTAAAGATTCCTTCTCGCCAATGGGTGTAAAAGCTGTCGGAGAATTTTGTGAGAAAATAAAGGACATGACATTCATTGAAGAAGACAAGTACATCTTAGGATTCCAAAATTGTCCAGATCGTATTCCTGACATAGGAAAAATTGACTGGAACGTTGTAAAAGTTAGTGCTAGGGCTCCATTTCCGCTTGGAAGGAAAATATTAAAAGGTGAAGTTTTAGGATTCGATGTGTTAATTCCCGCCGCCAGCGAAGTAGTTGGTGGTGTTGCAGATGCAACTCATCGAATAGCAGCGGCAACATTGATTGAAAAAGGCAAAGAAGAGGAATTTATAAGAGCATTTGAAGATATCGTGGAAAAGAGCAGAAAATGAAAAGAAAAAGTCCCGTAAACTTTATCTTCTCAAAATTTATTTCAACGAATTTTGATTCAATTTTGATTCAGTTCAAAGCTGGTTGGAGAGCTTCATGATATTATATAACTAATTAGAGGTGTAAATCTTGACAGTCTCTAAACTAAAAAACTTTAAATAATATAAAACTAAAATAAACTATAAATTTGGAGGGGTAGAATATGAAGTATTTTGCAATTGTAATTGCAATTTGTATTTGTATTCTACCGACTGCTTTTGGAGATGTAAAAACAAACGTAGGAACGATGTCTAACAATACAGAATTCGATATTATAAGTGCAAATCTGCATGGAAAAGTTTTTGCATCAAACCAAGATATGGGCATCTATGTAATGGCCGGTGATAGTAATTTTAGAAGGCTTACTTTCAATGATTGGGAACCAACCTCATACATTCCGGAACCACAAATTCCCGTATATGAACCAAAAATAGTACTCCCAGAACCAGTTATAATCGAACCAGAACCAACCTCATACATTCCGGAACCACAAATTCTGCCCACAGGAACTTACCTAATCAAAAAAATGAGCAGTGGTTACGGAAAGTTAACAATTGAAAATGGACTGCAATCAGATGCGGTTGTGGTACTGTCCAACTTTTATAATCCAAAGATTGCTTTGATAGCTGTATACATTCAGGCAGGCGACACGTATACTATTACAGGCATAGAAGATGGTGTCTACACCCTCTACTTTGTTATAGGAAAGGATTGGGATAACAATAAAAAGGAATTTAGACAACCAGAAATGTATTCCCGTTTTAAAGACAGTTTAGTGTTTGAGACAACCACAACTTCCACTTACATTGAATACACTATATATACTGTAACCCTGCATCCTGTTGTTGGCGGGCAGGCAGAGACGGAAAGAGTAAGTAAAGATGAATTTCCGAAAATAGGTTGAGGTGGTAGTATGGCTAAGAGATTTCTATTTCTAGCAATTTTACTATTGTTTGCATCTTGTATTTTACAAGCTCAGAGCGAGGAAGTTTCGTCGGATGTGCAAGTAAAGGTTGTTCGTGTTGTTGTGAATCAGACTTATGAAAAAGCAGATAAGGTTAGCCTGTCATTCTACGATTACACGAAGAAGATTTTGGAGTATGCAGGTTTTTCCGTTGTAGATGAAAACGCAAAGTATTATGACGCCACCCTTTACATTGATGTAAAAGGGATTCCCGGTGGTGCGTATTATAGTAAGTGGGGATGCAACTGGAATTGGGAATACCGCTGGACAGAAGCCACTTTGAAGGGGACACTCTCTTTCTCAATTAACGGTGGGAAAACCTATTGCTGGAACTTTTCGTATACAGAGGGACCGTACAGCGCTATTTCTGGTGGATATTTCACTCCCAACGATGCACCTTTCAGGATAGCATTTGACGAAGGTTTTCTTCCGTTCTTGTTTAAATCCATTTCAGAATTAAAAGGTATATCTCCACTTATCTCTGCTTTGAAGGATGAGGATTGGAGAATCAGGTGGGGAGCAGCTTATGCTCTTGGAGAAATAAAAGATCCAAGAGCAGTAGAACCACTTATACAGGCTTTAAAGGATGAAGATAGTGGTGTTAGATGTGCAGCAGCAAATGCTCTTGTAAGAATTGGAGAACCAGCAGTAGAACCACTTATACAGGCTTTAAAGGATGATGATAGTAATGTTAGAGAAAAAGCAGCATGGGCTCTTGGTTGGATAGGTGATAAAAGAGCAGTAGAACCCCTAATTCAGGCTTTGAAGGATGAAGATAGTAATGTTAGACAAGGAGCAGCTTATGCTCTTGGAGAAATCACAGGCAAAGATTTTGGTACGGATTACAACAAGTGGAACGAGTGG
Organism: Archaeoglobaceae archaeon; assembly: GCA_021163065.1. Taxonomy (GTDB): domain Archaea; phylum Halobacteriota; class Archaeoglobi; order Archaeoglobales; family Archaeoglobaceae; genus B5-G16. The sequence continues at coordinate 10,327 of JAGGXN010000130.1, forward strand.
TGGCAGAAGAACAAGTAGTTTTTGAGATTTTTGCAATGTTTTTCTAATTTTCTAATTTTTTATTACATTTCTGCGCTTTAAGATTTAACGTCAAACTTAATCTTTATGTAACTAAAAAAACCAAAAAACATTGAAATAAGTTTGTATTTGTATTTTTGCACTCACCATTTTATCTCTACTGAAATTCGTATAAAACTAATTTCACTCTCTCCTTTTAGCAGAACACTACCAACAC
>JAGGXN010000187.1 GCA_021163065.1 Archaeoglobaceae archaeon
GAGATAAAACTAAATAACCCATGAAATGAGTATTTATAAATTGAACCCACTCATCCACACTTGAAAGGAGTTTAACTTGTTCTTGATAATTTGGAATTAATGCTTTTGCTTGTCTTGCAAGCTCATTCCCTTGTCTTGTAATGCCTTGTAAAAAGCCTCTAATTTCTTGATATATTTGCCCCTGCCTTTGTATATGAGGATTAGCTGCTTTAGCAGCAGCAGCAATAGCAAGCCATGCCTTACGATGCTCTTCAGTTTGAACATTTAAAATTATTCCTTGGTCAGTTAGAGCTTTGAATGCTTCTACCAACTCTTCAGCGGTTCCGATAAATTGAGCATCTAACTTGACAGCCCAAGTATATACATCCTTTACATAATTAGATATTCGATCCCATCCAGCAGATAAAGTTTCTCCTGGTCTGGTTCTAATTAATGAGATTAATCTAGCAGTCAAAGAAGCCACTGAGGCTTCAAACTCGGCAATCTTTTTAATTCCACCAGTAATCGTATTACTCAAGGCTCTCATAGTCCCCAAGAATAACACAACTGAAACATAACCAGCAGCAAAAACAGCAAAAGTGCTTTTCCAATTATTATAAAACCTAGATAGTAATCCTTGTTGTTTGCGAATTTCAGTATTTAAATCCCGAATTGGTTTCTTGATTTTTTCAATATGTTGAGGAGAGGGAGGTTTGCCAGCCTCCCTCCATTGAGTTGTTATGGTTATACTTACATCGTAGCCCTTAATGATTTGCCTCCTTTATTTTTTTCTCCAAATCAAAATCTTGTTTGATATAATGACGATTTTGTAGTCTATTTTCACAAAATTGAATCAAAATTTCAGCTTGTTTTCTTTTAAGAATCAAATATGGTTTGATTAAACCAAGAAGGTTCTTAATTAGAGATTGTCTCCTAAGATGGAAATCATAAATATCCCGTTTCCTACGGCAAATATATCCATGTCCAATAGTATTTTTAATCCAATAGAGAAGCTGCGGATTCTTTTGAGTAACAGAGAGAAGTGGCCATAATTGCCCAGATTTGTTTTTCACTATAGTCAAACTTCCTTCACCATCAATAATGCCTGCTAAATATGCTTTCTGAGCCTCAGTTAAAGGCAAAATCTCTTTCTTTTCTATTTTTCTCGATAAACCTTGTTTGTAAGCCTTTGTAATTACTGAACAGTAACTCTTTCCCAATTGTTCTGATAAGTGTTTGACTGATTCAGATTCTAAATAAGTCTTTCTTAGAAGTTTCTCCTCTTCTTCAGTCCAATTCAGTCTATGTTTCGTTAGATTCAAAGAGCGAGCTTTTCCATGAATAGCTGCTAAGGTTCTTTGCGGCAGTTTTGCAAGACAACGCACTCCTGGGAAGTTTCCTTTATAATTTTCCTTCAATATTTTAATCTCTTCTTCGCTCCAAATGATTTGAGGACATCCTTTCATAGTCATAATCTAAGTCCTTCTCTTTTTGGATTATTCATGACTTCCCTTTAGTCCAACTATAATTCTTTGGCCTTTGCCTCTTGCCAATTGACTACCTCTTTTGTTTTATCTCTTCAATATCTTCGAATTCTTTTCTTTTTATTTCTCTGTTTAATATTTCTAATCCCTTCCATTCAGTAAGGCTAAGGTCATCCATTTGGAATCCACACCCCGAAAGTTTCAAAGTGTGCAGCCAAATTATATGGTATGAAAATGCCAGCAACCCAGGCTCAAATTCTTCTTGCCAGTTATTAGGATTATCTGGACAACTTTCACATGCCTTACCTTTTGAAATTTTATAAGCATCACAAGTCGCAGGGTCACAACTATGCCTTAAATATCGTCTGAAGATTCCCCCAAGCCTTCCTCCATTTCTGTTTCACCTTCAAGTATTAATCCAGCAACCTTGTCAATTACAAATATTTTGTGTCTAATTGGAATCAATGATTTCCAGCTAGTGTATTTTTCACCTCGTCTATTTCCGAGCTCTTCCAATTCTTCTTTAGTAACTGACATAATGTTTTTATCCTTGAAAGTATAACCTTCCACTCTTTGAATTATTTTTTCATACAACCATTCGGCTGCCTCTGCACCTTTATCTTCCCATTTAAAACGTCTAAAACCGCCTTTAAACTCAGAAATCTTGCGTCTGTATTCTTTGTATTCTGAGGTCGTTGGCCTTCTTACATAGTGTTTTAATTGAAACTCCTCGCCATGTTGAAAATCCACTAAACTAATAACATCCTCATCTACGAAAAGGTCAAATCCTTGTGCTGCCATCTTTACCTCCTTTTTTAAAAAAATTAAGTAAACTTAATTACTAATTCATCATCCCCAGATTCACTTGCTAATTTAATTGGGATGTCCAATACTCTGATTCCTTCCCTATCACCATAAGGTAAACTATTCTCTTGAATTGAAGGACAAGAAATGATTATTTTATTACCATCTGCACTTCCTATTGTGCAACTCATAGCTTTTTCAGTAGCATTTTTCCAGATGCCAAAAAAATCATAATTAGAAACTAAATCCATTTCAGGATTAATTCTCCCATTTGGATCTCTATTTGAAATTATGATTTCTCCTACTGCCTCAACAGCATTTACATCCCGAATTTCCGAAAGCGTATTAGCAAGATCTAAACTGACTGATTGCACTGCAGGGCTATAATCACCCAATTTCA
>JAGGXN010000048.1 GCA_021163065.1 Archaeoglobaceae archaeon
AGTACTTTGGATGGGTCCGCGATTCAGATATGGCAGCTCGCTATGTGCACTTGAGCGGCAAGCAGATGGACGATGCAATCCTGAAACTCTACGGTCTGAAGAAGGAGGAAAAGAAAGAAGATATTCTAAAGCCTTTGAAGTGCCCCCGCTGTGGCCATGTAAACGATGTCACCTTTGAATACTGCGAGAAGTGCTGGCTTCCATTGAAACCTTCAGCACAATACGAAGTGGACGAGATAAAACATCTGGATGAGAAGAGCTCAATTGTTCTGGTTCAGCTGTTAGATATGGTCAAGAGTCTTGCAAAAGCGAATCCTGATAGAGTTCAGCAGATTTTAGCTTCAATGCAGCAGCAGTTACTTTTGGATGGGCAGAGAAACAGCGGGTTGTAGAAAAATCAAGTTTTGGCATTTATTTGAAAGTTATGGTGTGCAAAGCTCTGAGCGAAGTGACAAAGCATTCTGCTCGCCAACTTTTTACTATGGGTTTATGCGGCTTCATAGTTCTTTCTTCTTTCAATGCCTAATAAGTTTTTAAACAAAAAATATTGCTCTTTTTCCCTATCTGAAGTGCTGTCTAACAACTATTAAACGATCTGAGCGTCGCCAAAGGCAAGCCCTGAAGCGGCGCAGCGTTGGACTGTGGACATATCATTATAATTCCTCTTTTATTTGCTTTTCACTCACAAACTCTAATTTTATTCTATAGTACTTTATACTAAGTTTATCATTCGCCATTACAGCATACTTAAGTTTGTCATCAAAATCATGAGTAATAATAATACCATATACATTTCTATTTCCAGCTAAATTTTGTTTTACCCATCCCACATACCTAGATATCTGCCCTACGACTTTATCTGATGTTTTTCCTCTTTTTAATTCTATAATCACAAAATCACCATTTGGCCTTACACATAGTAAATCAATATTTCCTACATCTGTAGGGTATTGTCTTCCTTTATTTCCGGAGTCGTCGACATATAATTGTAAACCTGGCTCAATAAGTTTTAGATTAGCCTCTATAAAATCTTCAAGTTGTTTTTCAAATTCTAATGGAATTTCAGCAGCACATTTTTCTTCTCTTTCTTCAACTGAGATTTGCGGTTTTTCGATTATTTCTAAGTGTAGAACATATTGATTATTGATTCTTTCGTTAGGATCGAATTTAACTTTAATTAAATCACCCTCTTTGATGTTGTTTGCTTCATACCATTTTCTTAGGTTCCCCCAGATCTGATTGGTGTGATGTTTTTGTGCTTCAAATTGTCTACCTCCTTGATCTACAACAATAAATTTGGTCTTATGTGGCGGAAAATGCATGCCATATGTTTTTCCATTAATGTCTGTTAAATTTAGGTGTTTTGTCGAGATTTCAGCCTTACCAATTCTTCTTACAAACTCTACATTCATTTTATCACCTCACCCTTATTTTTATAAGCCCGTACCCAATGTTGTCTAACAACTGTTAAATGAACTTTTATCCACATAATTCATTGTAATAAGGCTAAAGCGAAGTTTTTAAAATCAAGTATCATGCAAACTTTTGCGTAGATTTAATTGTTAAAACTGCATTGTGTGCCCTTTCTCAACAATTTACGGCCTCTGCTTATTCTCCAGCTCGCTTTGGGGCTCATTCCAAGTCCAAAAGAGTTGCAGGGGCTTTACAGAGAAGATTTGCTGAAAATAAGCGGCTTTCCTGTTCACGAAGAGCCAGAGTTTGACGGAATACTTCTTTCGCATGCACACTTTGATCATTCAGCCAATTTAAAAAGACAACCTCTTTATTGCTCAATCTCTTTGTTATTTCTCTTATAAATTTAGCATCGTCAACATAGCTTGGTTTAAAATTAATTTTTGACTCTCGCCAAGCTTCCAATACGCCCTCTTTAATAGCTTTTTGGATTTCCTTTACATCCGGAGCTAACCTAAAATCAGAAAGAATAAAATTTTTTAATGTCTCTCTAATCGCTTTTTCATTAATCTTTTTTTTGCTTTTGTTGAAAAAGGCATTAAGACCTCTTACAGAGAAGTTTACATAAAAGAAAGCATTAAAGAACGACTAAAAGAAAAAATTGATGAGTTTGAAAAAACCCAAAAATTCACTTTAGTTTGTGCTAATGCTCATCACATTTCTGTGGTCTGGCCAATAATTTATGATAGCGGTGTTAAATTAAAGTATAAGCGAAAGCGATGGAAAAGTGAGCTAACAGAAGAGCTTGTTATACATCATTCTCATGTTTTTAGGGTTGAAAAGACCCAGAAAAATCTTATTGTAAGATTTCCAACCAATATCGGGGTTAATTTTGTAGGCCTACAAGGCCGTTCCGCCCTAAAAGTAATAAACTACTATTCTTTACAAATCGCAGAAGCAATAAAAGATAAAATATTGAAGCGATTTAAAGGAAGGCTTAAGTTGGGTACTCCAAAGGTGCATGCACACTACTGTTTTAAAGATAAAGTGGCACACAAAGCTACCAAATTAGGCGTCACCCTTGTGATAAAACGGGGTAATAAGTGGGTTTCGATTGATAAATCACCACATTTTTCGCCAAGAGGAGAGGTTGAAACAAATGATGTTGAAATAGCTCAAAACTACTTAGAAATGATATTAAACTGGCCTAAAATAAAAAAGCTATTAAGCGAGTGTTAATAGAATTTGTGGCAGTATTTGACAGCAATGGAATTTAAATAAAGTGAAAAACAACCTCTTGGTGTTATTATTATTTTACTAAATATAAAATTTTTTCAGTACGAACGCCGCAAGTTTTTGTATAGAC
>JAGGXN010000032.1 GCA_021163065.1 Archaeoglobaceae archaeon
ATCCATACATTCAGCTACGTAGTATTTTTCGCCCCTATAGATTCGGAACTGGATTATTTTTTTCATAGTTTTAAAGCTTGTCATGTCATTTATTTACTTTTTCCGTGATGTTTTAGTTTCGAATTGAATGGTAATTTTTTTGTTGGTTTGTCTTTACCAAAAGACGTTGAAGAGAATTTAAAGCCAACGATAAAAGATGCCGAAGGCATGAAAGAGGTGCAATTGGGTTTACCATCACCATTCTTCGGAGAACAACGCAAGGATAACCCAAAAACAAAATGTAGGGCTCAGGGGGTTGTTGTTAATCCGGAAAAACCGATAGAAATATACCTTGATAGGAAAAGATTGCTGAGATCATAATTGAAGGTAGAAGGTTAAATCTTGTACTGAACCCAAAGAAATCATAGTGTATTTCTGCCCCAACTCCTTTGGGATTTGCATTGGGTATGTATCTCTCGCCTATCCATTCGAGCATTTGCTATCCCCACCGCAATCCGTTCAAGCTGACTACCATGATACCATTCATTAAACCCTTTTAATCTTTTTGATGCGATCTACCTGTAAACACATCAAACGATGCAGCTATTCAATGCACACAACATCCACGTCAATCTTTTCTGCGATCTTGCTCTGCAACCTGTCACTGGTGATCAACTTGGCATTGAGTGTCATCGCCTGTGCGAGAAACAGGGCATCATAAACAGATATGTTGTGTTCAATGGCAATTTTGAGAGCGTTCTTTATGTATTTACTGCTCGGCTCGATGACTAAAACCTCCCCACTCACCAGTTTCATCATCTGCTCGTAAAGTCCAAAAGCTTGCTGTCTCGCTATCAGCCTGTATTTCCCTATGTATTTCCAAATCACATTTGCGGCTTCTATCAATAACAGGTCGACAGAATATGGTTCCAAGCTTGGATCCAAGTAAAAAACAACTTTTTTCCAGTTTTCCTCTTTAATCAAAAATTTTGAAAACGCGGAGGTGTCAATGACTATCACGACTTTCCCTCACAAGCTTTTGTGCAGTTTCTGCATGCGTTTCTGGGAGTGACTGAATGTAAGATACGACTTCTTGCAGTACTTTTCTCTTCCTATGCTCTTTAATCTTTTTTTTTATGAATCTCCTAATTTCCTCGCTCCAATTAATCTCTCCCTTTAGTTTGTCCATCTCTTCCTTAATATCCGGTGGAATTCGAATGCTGAAGACGCTCATGTAAATACACCTAAATTTTATTTTGTAGTACAAACATAAAAGATTTGTGTTACGAAAAACTGTTCTTACCCCAAGGATTTGTATTTGAACTTTCCACAAATTGAGCTTAAAATTATATTGTGCCATGGGCAATGTTCGGTATAGATGCAACTATATCTCTACCCTGCTTTAACCACTTCTTCACCCTATTTTACCACTCAATACAATAATGATTGGTATCAGTATTAGAAATTCTACAAAAGAACTTAAGAAATGAGTTAAGGTTGTTACCAATGGTAGTATTTCCCTATGTAGGTTGGTCTTTGTAACGAGGTGAGATTTACTAATTATTGAATAACATCCCATAGATGTTGCTAATGAAAAGAATCTAAAAACGAATACTCCCACCAAAACGTAAAGTGCAAAGTTTTCAACGAATTTAAACACATTTCTGAAAACAACGTACAAAACTATGGCTAACAAAAACGGTGCTAACAAACTCCAGCCTACACCAAGTACTGTACCCCTATATCTTAATTTAAATTCGTACTTCGTTAGAACCCATATTACGTCTTTTTCTTTGAGATATCCAAACATTTTTTAGTTCCCTCCAGCCAAAACCATTTATGTATTCCTCGAATTTATCATATCTTGCGTTCTTTTGAATCTCCCTTCTCTTCTTTAAAATTTTTCTAATCCCCTTTACTGCATCTATTTTAGATTTTAATGCTATCCACTTACCTTGTAAGCAAAAGTGACATACAAACGCTAAATTTCTTAATATGAAGAATGGAAATTCTTTCATCAAAACACGTCTAGGTATATTTTTTAGAACACTCCAAACCCAATTTCGATTGTTATGGTAAAGTGAAAAGTCAGATAGAACTCCTGTTGATGCAGAATGTACATGGTATGCAATCGCATTCGGTACGAACTTAATTTTCCAACCATATAAAATCGCTCTCAAGCTAAAATCAACATCATCATTATACATAAAATAGGATTCATCAAATAATCCAATATCCTCAAAAACTCTCCTTCTATAAAGTGCTGCTGCAGCACATGCACCGGCAACATAGCAAGGTTTATCGTATTGACCAGAATCCCTTTCAAAGTAGCCTCTATCCATCACAATTAACCCTTTGAATATGGAATGCCCCGCAGAATTAATCAACCCATTTAGTAAATAAATTTTAGATGCAAAAATTCCTGCTCTCAAATCTTTCTTCACTTCGCAGATCATGTTTTCAAGCCAGTCATTTCTGATAAATGCATCGTTGTTTATTAATGCTATTAAGGGAGAGGTTGTCACACTTACACCCAAATTAACGGCCTTAACGAATCCAACATTTTCTTCGTTGAATAGCACGTCAATTTTACTATTTTCATCAACCATTTTTTTTAAGATCTCTTTTGATTTGTCGGTTGAGTTGTTGTCTATAACCAAAATTTTAAATTTCTTGTAATTCTGCGACAAGATGAAATTCAAACATTTCTCCAAATATTTTTCACCATTGTAGTTTACGACTATAAATACTGTATTCATTCATTGCATTTTCCAATATTACGATTATTAAAAAGTTTTTGAGAATTTATGACAGTAGTGTATAATTGAGAGTAAAATATCTCAATTTTCGAAATGTCAAAGAGAGAGGTTTGATAAGTGGGGACTCAATTATTATGGACAGAGGCTTTTATACCTACAAGAATTATTTGATTGGCATAAAATACGGAATAATACCTTTAGTAATCCTAAAGAAGAATTTCAGATTGGAAGCTTAAAGTTTGGTAAGTTATCTCTGTAGATATATTATCAATTTTCGGATTAATTGCAGACATACTCAAATGCTGAATTGTTAGGGAGAAGATTCTGTACAGGCTGAAGACTAATAGTTGGTATTTTTTTCAGTATCTTTTCATACTTGCTCAACATCGTTGTAGCTTCAGGTAGAGCAACAACTGCTATGTGTTTTAGCATTCTCTTATTGGTGCTAAGTGCTACTTTGAACATTTTTATGATACCTATCTTTGGAATGATCGGAGCGGCAACCGCTGTTACTTTGGCAAGTTTAATTTCAATGTCAATTCTTCTGGTTTACATTATCCATAGATTTGGCTCTGTCGTTCCATGGATTACATTCGTTAAAGTGATACTTTCTACTCTGCTCGCAATCTTAATTTTTTACATTAAGCTTTCTGGGTATGTTACTATACTTTATCGTACTAAGAATACTTGGTGAAATTAAAGAAAAAAAGACATAGTAAGACTAAAGAGATTGATACATCTTATTGACTTTCATAAAACCTCCTTTCTATTCACCCACTCCCGCTTTATCCACTCGACTCTGTCAAAGTCCGGGTCTTCGGAAACTATCAGCTTTGCCCCACTCTTTTTCATGCTTGAAACATGCAGAGCGTCGGAAGGCTTCAAACTGTATCTGAGAATGAAATCCTTCATCAACTCGTAATCTTCTGCTTCGAGGGGGACGAACTCCACGAAGTTTAAGAATCTATCGAGGAAGTCGAAAATCTCTTCAGACTCAATTCCATACTTCTTCCTCAGAATCCAGACCACTTCATTGATCACCACGATATTTGTAATTGCCTCAAACTTTTCAAGTTTTTTCAGTAAGTTTATACAATACTCAAAAACCTCATCGCTTTCGGAGTACTTGAGATAAATTATGTAGTTTGCATCCAAGAAAACCTTCATTGAAACTCGTCCTCCAAACTGAACCTGTAAACGTCCTTGGCAATTTTCCTTCTCGTCCTTTTAACCCAGTCAATGAATTCATCCACATCAAACTTTTCAATCACGATTTTGCCGTTCTTCTCATCTATAAGGAGAATCCTACCGGGCCCTATTCCGAGCTTTTCCCTAATAACCTTCGGTATAACAACCTGTCCCTTTGCTCCAATCTTAACCCTGAGTTTTACCATTGGTATAACTTAGGAATACTTAGATAAATGTTTTTCTACAGCACACCCCTTTGTATATTTGTGCATCTTTCATAGCTTTTTCAATTCTTCTACCGTCTATTACGATTTTACCTTTATAACTCAACTCTTCAAACTCCTTCCACTCCGTAACTATTAAAACAGCATCGGATTTATCAATGACTTTCTGAGCAGACTTGGCATACCCAATTTGCGGAAATACCTTTGCGAAATTATTCATCGCCTTGGGATCGTGTGCTATAACATCAGCTCTTTCCTTCAGCAGAGCTTCAATTATCGATATTGCTCTACTTTCTCTAGTATCATCAGTTTCACGTGACTACCCCTTTGAGATACAACTTCAAACCCGAATTTTGAAAGTATTTTTACAATTTCTTTTCCACTAAGGACTCTAAGCTTTGGCATACTCGAGCTCCATGTTTACCATAACTA
>JAGGXN010000076.1 GCA_021163065.1 Archaeoglobaceae archaeon
GTATGTCTCAGGTAAAATTGGGTAAATGATTATACTCACTCAAGAGTGAATGAAAGAGCCGTGAAATTTAAATCATTTTTCTCTTTTAATTCCAGTAAATCTTGTAGTAGATGAATATTATAAACAGTATTTTCCCCAGCAAAAACCAAACTTTTATTATACAAACCTTGTGTCATAGTTTTTGAAAGCCTTTTTGAATTTGTTAAATTGCCGGGATCTATGGGTTCGTTAATCGGTAATTCAGTTTCTTTTTGAATGATCTCTAAACATTTTTCTGCCAGATTCCCACCATTAGAAAGCTCGCTTTTAAACAATCTTTCTAAAGATTGACTTATGTCAGCAATTTCTTCAGTGCGAAATCCAAGTCTGCTAAATGCCTGAATCCCGCAAGTAGGATATTGTTCATCTTTTTGTAAGTATAGTTTTCCGTCCTTTTTAATAAATTTTACCTTAATTATAAAAAGTGGCGCAATCAGGTATTTTTTTGAGTCGTCGTCAAAATAGAACAGAATTGGATATCCATAATAGGGTTCATAACCTCGCGTGGTAATGTATTCTGAAAAGCCGGTTAATTTTTCATTTCCAGAAACAAAGATAAGGTTTTCTTTTTTATCAAAAACGAATGGGTCATTATCAAAAGGGTAAAGTACAGCTTTACTTCTGACATTTATAGAAATATCTTTCTCTAAAATGTCTTCATTTTTAATACAATCGTACCAATAGGCAATAATTTTGTTTAATAATCCCATAGTTATTTCAATCCTTTTAAAATCCATGATATTTCATCTAACGGTTTGTGGATAAAAGAAGTTGCCGAAGGCAATTTGGGTGTAGCGAAGCGAGACCTTTTATCCGCTGTTAGGCGATGCGGCGGGCTTACTTTATTCAATATCATCTCTACTGCCTTTTGAATTACTTGGAAGCGGTCTTTGACTCCAAAATCTTTATATAGACTTTCTGTCAGAGATCCCTCTGGATAATTGGTTTTCTCTTGTATTGCCATAAGTTCTGTTACAACAAGCAAAAATTCTATTGTGAATTCTCCAACTTTATCTAAGTCTTTAAATGGCTCAATATGCTGTGGTTTGAAAAACTGCAAGGTAGGAGGGAATAAATTTACAGGCTTTATTGACCTTAGCATTGTTAAAATATGCTCTTTCAACTTTAAGGTTAATGACGGGTTATAAGCATATTTTACATACATCTCAACAATCAAGTGAACATGGGCAGGAGTACGTTCTCGTTTGCCAGGCTCTCTGAATTTCACAATAAAATCATAAGGAGATTCTGGTTTCCTACCAGGGTAAACTTCAATTTGAACATTTGCTTTGGTTGTATAAACAAGGTCATCTTCCTGTACTCGTTTGGCTTTCCCTATCCTGTAGGAAGATTCCAGATAGTAATAGATTACTTTTAAGAATCTAAAAAGTTTCTTCATTTTTTACCTCATAAACGAGTAGATATTGATGGACTATTTTTAAATAGTCTCCTGAATTTTTTAAGGGTGAATTTGCTCCATCTTGAGTAACAACTACTATCTCTTTAAGCCATAAATTATCATGTATCAATTCATCTACCAATCTTTTGGCAAGAGGCTCTACATATCTGTCTATTCTTACATCTTGAGTTTGGATTACTATAAATCCATCTTTGTTTATATTAGGTAGTTCTCGATTCACTATTTCTTTTGTTTCCTTTAAATAATACTCAATACATGAGCAAGAAGGGTTACTATTCAAAAATGGAGATTTGATAAAAAGTAATTCATTCCCTTTTGGTATATTTCTTTCGGTAGATTTCATTACATGCTTGGAATGAGTAACAAAAGTTATAGTTAAATAGGCTTTCCCGTTTGAATATCTGTCAATTACATTTTTATTTAAGCGTTCTTCAAAATCTTTTTCTGGCAGAATCCATACTGTTGTAGTTTCAATCTGTTCTAATTTTCTTTTTAGCGGTGGCTTTCCTACGGCTGGAATGACCGACCCATAATCTACATTTCTTTCTCTTACACCCGAAGGGAGAGGTGCCTTAGGTTTCTCAAAAATTGGCAAATACTCATGGGCTAAGAGGAGAAAATTATATTTTATGCTGTTTGCATACCAGAACCCTGTGGTCTTGCAATTATGTTGTCGTTTAATCACAAGCTCTCTTAACTTAAAGCCCGCATTCAGATAAACATCCATCAGCTTAAACCCTAATTACATGTTTTTTCCTGCGTGTATCTCCTATCAAAATAGCACATTGCCTACCTGGCTTTAGCACTCTAAAACTTTCTTTAGCAACTTTGGACATTTCTTTTAGAAAATCATCAATATCAAAAAACGACAAATCTCCTTTTTTAGAATCTGTGTAATGGATAATATTTGCATAAGGAGGATGGGAGCAAATTAAATCTATTGAGTTATCCTGCAAGAAAGATAAATCCCTAGCATCACCGACCATAATTTTTGGTTCATAAACTGCCGTAAGGCTTTTTTCACTAATAAGAGTTAACTGTTGTGATTTTATATTAAAATCTACATTCTTTCTTGCCAGTTCAATGGCTCTATCGTTAATATCAAATGCTACACACTTCCTTCCTAAAAGTTTACATTCCACAGCAGTTGTTCCAGCACCACAGAAATAATCTAAAACTAATTCGCCGGGTTTTGAATACTTGAGAATTACATTTCTAGGTATATAAGGAGACCAGTTGCCTCTGTATTCCCCACTATGTGTTGCCCAATTGCCTCGTTGTTTAAAACTCCAAACCGTGGTTTTTTCCTGATTGAAATCTTTTGGATGAAGCTTTTTTATTTTTTTAGAAACTTTCAAAGCACTAATATTTAGCCCTTGCGTTCTGGTAATAACTCGCTCAATATATCTAAATGTAACTCCATATTTCCGGCCAATCTCCAAATCAGGAGTTCCTTTTGCTTTCTCTTTCACGATTGCTTCTTGGAGTTCGCTCTCAGTTTTGAAATTTATTTTTTGATTAGACATAATATATCACCTTATTAAGCCCGCCGTTTCGCCTAACGTTTCGGGGATATGTGAAGTCCCGACTATCGTTGGGACTTGGGTGTAGCCGAAGGCGGAGCCACATATCCTCCTGTTAAGTGACCGAAGCCGTAGGCTGAGGCAAGGCAACGAAGTTGCCGCAGAGTGCCCGCCGTCGCTATAGCTCTCAATCATTTTACCGCCACCTAGTTTCAATCCACTTTTTAGTTTTTTGAATTAGTTTTTCAATAAATAGTATATCCCCATTAGTAGTCATTCCTTTCGCATTAAGGTGTTGTGTAAGCCAAAGCCCAGATGTCCTTATTTGCTTCTTTGATGAATAATTACCCAGCCAATTTTTTGATGGTTTGCATTTCGTACATCTAGGAGACTGGTGAAAAAGTCCCTTAATTTTCTCATGAATTTTATGTGAAGTTTGCTCTTTCTCAGAGAAAATTTTGACAAAAATCCTTATTCCATAGTATAATACGACCAATTTTGAAGTTAAAA
>JAGGXN010000016.1 GCA_021163065.1 Archaeoglobaceae archaeon
AACGGCAATCTTATCTTCTCCAATCCTTCAACAATTTGCTCATTTGCAATTGCATAGCCTATCCTCAATCCAGCCAACCCAAAAAACTTTGAGAAAGATCGTACAACAACAAGGTTATCAAATTCGTTGACCAAATCGACTACGCTTTCGTTGCAGTACTCAACGTAAGCCTCATCAACAACAACGTAATTACCTTTTTCCAAAACTTTTTCAATCTCCTTCCTATCAACAACATTGCCTGTAGGATTATTTGGGGAGCATAAAAATAGAAGCTTAAATTCAGGAATTTTGTCAGCCTTTACTTTATAATTCGGAAATTCGACATACTCTATGCTTGCATCCCTTAACATTCCAAAAATTGCGTACAACGTAAAACTTGGGATTGGTATGACGACTTTATCAAAGGCATCAAGCAATGCAACGCAGATGTTGTTTAGAATATCACTTGCTCCATTTCCTACAGCTATCTTACCTTCCTCAATGCCTAAATAATTCGCAATTGCCCTTTTCAAATCAGCATATTCAGGATGAGGATAGCGGTTGATGCTTGATAAAGCTTTTAAATATGCTTCTTTAACCTTATCAGATGGAGGGTATGGATTTTCATTCGAACTTAAATTTACTACCTTTAAACCATCTTTTTCTACATCTTCAGGAAACTTTCCAGCGTCGTACTTGTTGATTATCCAAATAACGCTTCTCATGTTTTTTCTTAATTGTTTGCATTACTCTGCATCAAGCTCTTTCTTAAGTTTCTCGATCTCTTTCTCGATTTCTTCAATCTCAACGAACTTGAATTCTTTTTCTTTAACACCAGCTAGCTTCCAAAAAAGCCTTGCCACTATTGGCATCATTTTTCCAGCATTTCCGGGAGCATGAGCCAACATAGCAGCAGCAAGGTCGCCTAACCTTTCAAGCTGCTCTTTATTTAATTCATCCAACTTTTCACTTGCTATACCGAGTATAGATAAGGTTGAACCGACAATTTTTTCTCTCATCGCATAATATTTAGCAGCTTCACTCGTAATTCTATGCACACCCATTTTTAGCACCTCCAATGTTACATTCTCCCTTTTCCTATTTATTACTGTCTGAATTTGCTTGTTATTACTAAATAGAACCATTATTTTGCAAAATTTACAAAATTTTTAGAAAAGAATTGTAAAAATTGGAAAAATTTTGGGAAAATTAGATGTCCATGTACTTCATTATCTCCCAAGGTGTTATGTACAAACAGTATTGGTTCCACTCGTCAATCTTCAAGCTCATGAACGCATCGAATATGTGGCTGCCCAAGACTTTCTGCATTAGCTCATCACTTGCTAAATGATCTAATGCATCTCTCAAAGTTGTTGGCAACTCACCAACTCCATACTCTCTTTTCTCTTTAGGTGAAAGCTCATAAACGTCAACCATTAATGGATCACCTGGATCAATCTTTTTCTTGATACCATCCAAACCAGCAGCAAGCTGTGCAGTTATCGCCAAATAAGGATTACAGCTTGGATCAACACCTCTATACTCAACTCTGATTGCCGATGGTTTCTTTATGTACATTGGCACTCTAACCAAAGCAGATCTGTTTCTTGGACTCCAGCAGATGTAAATTGGTGCCTCAAATCCTGGAACGAGTCTCTTGTATGAGTTTACAGTCGGCGCATTCAAAGCTGTTAAAGCCTTTGAATGCTCTAAAAGCCCGCCAATGTAATATCTCGCCGTTTGGCTAAGCATGAACTCATCATCTGGATCAGCAAATAGAGCTTCGCCTTTAAACGGCTCACCCTTCCAAATACTCTGATGAGTGTGCATTCCGCTTGCATTATCTAGGTACAACGGCTTGGGCATGAAAACAGCCATTAAACCATACATTGCTGCGATGTTCTTTGCGGCAAACTTGTACAGATAGAACGCATCGCCAACATCAACCAACTCTTTAGGCTTGAAGTTTAACTCCACTTGCCCAGCAGTGGCAACTTCGTGGTGATGATATTCAATCATGACATCAAGCATCTCCAGATAGTGAACAAGTTCATTTCTGTATTCAACTGTCGTATCTTCCGGTGGTGGTTTGAAGTAACCTTCTTTGGGCCTTATTATGTAGTTGCCAGGCGTAATTTCTGGACTTTGGGGTATAACTCTTGGTGGCCCCCATGAATCTCCAACACCACCGTTTGGCGAGACCCACAAATCCCAAACAAGGTTTGTTGGATTTATAAATTCGAAAACAAAAAACTCTATTTCTGGACCAAAAATGGCAGATTTGCCCTCATCAGCTAACATTTTTTGATATTTCTTTGCAACATAGCCTCTTGGATCGCAATTTGCTACCTCCGTTCCCCAAGCCTCGTAAATATCGCCGAACATGATGGCTGTCCTTTGCACATCATCATCAATCCATGGTACTAGCTTTATGGTCGATGCATCGGGCATCCACACGACATCACTTGCCTCTATTGTCTTGAATCCTCTGATAGATGATCCGTCAAAACCAATTCCATCTTCAAATACGTTTCCTTCAACAAATTCTCTGGCTGGTATTGAAAACGTTTGCATGAAGCCCCTAATATCAGAAAATGCGCATAATACTTGTTTAACGTTATTCTCCTTTAATATCTTCTTAGCTTCCTCGATTTTATCCAACAATACCACCTCTTTTAAATTTTTTAGGAATGGAGGCAATGAGTAATATAATTTTTTCGATATTTTGAAAAGTTATTGAAGATTCTTCTAAATTTTGCTAAATTTTTGAAAAATTTTTAAATATCTGTATTTGAACCCTTTTCAACCCCTAATTTCCTCCTTAGTTCAACATATATGCCCTGAGGCATCGATATTCCAACGATAATCAGTATCAAGTATAGTATTATGTCGTCGTTGATTGGAATTGGAGCTATCTTAAACAGATTACTCAAAATCCCTTTCAACCACCAGTTTTTAGCAAGGTAAATTATTAAAGCTCCAAATACTGGCCCATATATCGTTCCCAACCCACCAATGACTGCAGAGAGGATTATTAAGAGCATTAAAGGTATGTCGTACAAATCAGGACTGACAGTGATGCGGTAAAGCACTATTGTTGCTCCACCAACACCTGCAAAGAAAGAACTTATGACGAATGCCATAACCTTGTACTTTGTTGTATCAATTCCTATCGATTCAGCTAATTCTTCATCTTCTCTTATCGCTTTAAATTTTAAACCAATGCGAGAATTGACTATTAACAGCATTGAAACTGCACATACAACCATTATTATCAAAGCAATGTAGTATTTACCTATAATTGAGGAAGATAGACTGTTTTCTAAACCGATTGAAAAACCCTCCTCACCTCCAAACACGTCTCTCCAGACGAATACAGTTTGCATGAAGACCAATGGTAAGATTGCCGTAACTAATGCGAAGTAGTAGCCTTTCAATCTTAGCGTGATTACGCCGATAACCAATCCAATTAGAGCAGCGATTATACCACCGAAAAGTATGGAGACAAATATAGGGGCTTTTGGGATTGCTATGCCTATGATCTGAAGCCTTTCTGGAGCTTGCAGTAATGCTGCGGTGTATGCGCCAACACCAACAAAAACAGTATGGCCCAAATTTACCTGTCCAGTGTATCCAACCATCACATCCCAGCTAACCACAAGTATGATGAAGAGAAAAGACAAACCTAAGATGTAAACGAATGCTTCTGGAA
>JAGGXN010000021.1 GCA_021163065.1 Archaeoglobaceae archaeon
AAAGTTGGTAAAGATGGTAATTTGCAATGGCAGAAAACTTATGGAGGGAAAGGAAACGATGTGGCTTATTCAATTACAAAAACCTCTGACGGTTTTGCAATTGCTGGTTATACAACATCATTTGGTGATGGTAAGCAGGCCTATCTAATAAAGATAGATTCTAATGGAAACCTTAAATGGCAGAAAACCTATGGAGGTAGGGGAGACGACATAGCATATTCAATTGCTAAAACCTCTGACGGTTTTGTAATAGCAGGAGAAACAGAAAATAGAGCATGGCTAATTAAAACAGATGAGAATGGAAATGTAAGATGGCAAAGGGCATTTGATTTGCAAAGCGTAGCCCGTTCAGTGATTGTAAATGATGGTTACGTAATTGCTGGAAGCAAATTAAACTCCACATGGGAAGTTTATTTAATAAAAGTAGATAAAAACGGATGTATAGAATGGCAGGTTAACAACAAAAACAATAATAACAAAGCCTATGCAATTGCCGATGGTTTTGTTGTAGCTGGCAGTATTCAACTTTCAGATACAGATGCTTACATTTTGAAATTTGGAAATGGAACCAATGTTTGGTTTAACTTATCAGATACAACGATTAAAGTTAAGGCTCAAGGGAACATACTGAATGGACTACCTTTGAAAAAAGAGATGAAAATAGAAAAAATTGAAGTTAGTAATACTAATGTTAACGCCTTAGACTTGGTATCGCTCGCTCAAAGTTACTCCCTCTTTTACAGAGATTTCAATATCCTACCAACAATGCCATACGATCCATCAATAGAAAGAGTTGATGATAAGGGAAATGCCTACAAAATTGCTTTTAATGATATGGCCAATTCATACTATATTTTTGAGGATCAAAATTTCAAAACGATAAAAGTAATTGCTCCCACAATTTCGAGTGCTACAATCTTCTCAGACGTCTTACCGCAAACCCTCATAATTACGGACCCGGTTCCCGTACCTCCAGGATACAGAGTTGTTCAGAAGATATCACTCCTTCCAGGCTTGGATAACTTTGATTACAGAGCTGAGAAATACTCGCAGGTTATTCTAGATGCAGCATTCCAGATAGGGCTTAGAAAATCTGAAAATGCGGATACACTAGAGAAATTGAGTGAAATAGTAGATTTAGCAGGATTTACAACATCAGATGGAAAGAAAATTGGAGATGTATTGGTTTACGGGAAAAAAGAGCTTACAGCAATAAGACTCAAACCATCAGAAATTCAAACAAACTTGAAAAATTGGGAAAAAGTTGTTAAGTGGGGTAAAGTTGCTAAACACCTTGAAAAGCTTGATTTGGCATTAAGTGCAGCCAGCTTTACAACTGAAATATCGGGAGATGCATTCAGAGCCATGGTAATTTACTCACTGGCAAATGCAGAGGCTGAGGAAAGATTGGATGCAATAGGCTGGTTTATTGAGATGAATAAAGACAACCTTGACCCAGCAATTGTCAAAGGTTATGAAATTGCCAGACAGAAGTTTGACAAAATGATGGGTGACTATTATTCAATACTGCAAAATGAGATTCTGAAAAATAGAAGGTACGTTGATCTAGCTTTTCTTACAACATCCCTCATTACTTATATGTATGATTTAAAACTCGATCCGATTATGGTACTTGCACACATCGATTACCACACTTTCAAGTGGCTTGAAAGTAGTGTTGATAGGGTTCAAAGAATGTTTGTTGCTGAAACACTCGCAAAATCAATGGATGAGGCTGAGGTTAACCTCAAAAAACTAAGATACTTGGCGATGGGAAATGTTACAGAAATGAAAAATGTTCTAAGCTTGTTGAACACAAAATATTACCTTGCATTCTACTACTACTCAAACTATTACGATACTCTAAACGATGATGACATTCTTGCCCAAGTATTCAAATGGATATTCAACGTTGCACCGAGTAAAGAGGCATTAGACTTTTTGGTGGAAAACAGGGAGAAGAAAACAATTACAATTACATGTGGCTTGAAGGTAAAGTGGTTGAAAATTATATTGTAACTGTTAAAATGGACGTTATTCCAGACGCATCTGTCTTGTATGATGAGAATTGGAATCCTATAGACTATGCATTTCCAAAAGCAAACAGTTACACATTCATCGTTCCCCAAGGAAAGTACTACATCGATGCCTATAAGGATAACATGTTTTTAGGATATGCTGAAGTTTACGTTGATGAAAATAAGGTTGTCAGAATTCCAGTTCCAGAAAAGAAGGAGCTCAAGATTATCACTCTTAGCAGCAACACACCAGTTAATGCAACTGTTAGAATCTTCAGTTGGAATAACTACACAAAAATCTGGGAGTTTGAGTACATTGCATTTGCAAAGAACGGTGTGGCAAAGTTTATGCTCTATCCCACTAGATTAGCCAGTGAGAAATATGCAGTGGTTGTTGAGCACAATGGCTCGTTCAAGATGTCTGAAATTAGAGTTTTGAATAATACAACTTTTGTTTGTGATTTAACCCCAATCCAGGCAAAAATAATTGTCCCAAACGACTATCCAACAATCCAGCAAGCAATCAACGCAGCATCGCCGGGAGAGACAATTGTAGTTAAAGATGGCAAATACATTGAAAATGTAAAGGTTAACAAGTCTGTAACGATAATTTCTGAAAATGGATCAGCTAACTGCATTGTTCAGGCTGCAGGTGGTAACGTATTTGAAATTACAGCTGACAATGTGACTATCTCAGGGTTTACTATTACGGGTGCGGGTAATGCGGGAATATACATAGAAGCAAACAATAGTGTAATAACGAATAATAATGTTACGAACAATTGGGATGGAATAGCCTTGCTGTATTCAAATAATAACGTAGTAACTAACAATAATGTTGAAAACAATTATGGTTATGGAATAGACTTAGAGGATTCTAACAATAATCTAATAACAAGGAATAATGTTGAAAATAATGGATGGGATGGAATGCACTTGTATTATTCAAACAACAATATAATAACGAACAATAATGTTGAAAACAATAAACGGTATGGAATAGACTTGTATCATTCATGCAACAATTCAATAACTAACAACAAATTCACAAACGATGGATTGATCATATTTGATTCATACAACAACAAAGTAACAAACAACACAGTCAATGGAAAACCCTTAATCTATTTGGAGAATGTAAACGACTACGTTGTAAGTAATGTTGATGCTGGACAGGTGATAGCTGTTAAATGTAACAATATAACTGTTAAAAACTTGAATTTGTCAAATACAACAGTTGGAGTTGAGTTTGTTTACACTGACAACAGTAGGATAGAGAATGTTGTTGTTGAGAACAATTATAAGGGGCTATACTTAGATCATTCAAACAACAACATAATAACGAACAATAATGTTGAAGATAATGATTGGGATGGAATATGGTTGTTTTTTTTCAAACAACAATATAATAACAAAGAATAATGTTGAAAACAATTGGTTAGGAATAGACTTGTCTGATTCAGACAACAATATAATAACTAACAATAATGTTAAAAACAATTGGGATGGAATGCACTTGCTGTATTCAAACAACAACTCAATCTACCTCAACAACTTCAACAACACATACAACATCGACACATACCACTCAACCAACTACTTCAACTCATCCAAACCAATAACATATCAATACAACGGCAAAACTTTCACCAATTATTTGGGCAACTACTGGAGCGATTATATTGGTAAGGATGCAAACAATGATGGAATTGGAGATGAGCCTTACACGATTGATAGAGACAATGTGGATTACTATCCACTGATGCAGCCGAGAAAATAATACTCGATAAAATTTTTTATTTTTTTGTTTATTTTATTTGATATCTTCTCTCATAATTTAGATCTGTTCTAATTGGATAATTATCACTTTTTCAAGTTTTCATCATTCTTTAAGATCAACCGTCGGAATTCCAAGTAAAAATAACAAGAAACTGTTCAATAGAGTTGAAAAGCCTATTAAATTGACGTAGCTAACGCATCAAAAAATCAGAAGATAAGTTATTTCAAAAATTTTTCATAAATTTAATTCAGCTTTTTCAATTCAAGTCTTTTGACCATCAAAAGATATTTGAAATATCAAGATTAAACTAAATTAATGAGCAAAGTAATAGAAGCAATATACGAAAATGGAGTTTTCAAACCCTTGAAAAGGTGGATTTAAAAGATGGCGAGAAAGT
>JAGGXN010000109.1 GCA_021163065.1 Archaeoglobaceae archaeon
CAATATAAAGAAACAAATAAATTTAGTAGAAGCTTTAAACATCTTTGAAAGGAACAAAATCTGGAAATCTTAGGTATAGCTACTTCCAAATTCATCAATAAGGAGAACTGCAAAAATTCTTTCAGTTCCATTCAGTCTAAACTGCAGTATAGAAATGAATAAAGAAGTTAGAGCAAAAACTATCAATTACAACAGAAAAAGGTGAGAGAAACAATAGCTGTTGATGAAACAAAATTAAAGCTAATAAAAAGAAGTACTATGTTTATTCTGCTTTAAATGTTGAAAGGAACGAGTTAATTTTATAATGAGGATTTACAAACCATTAACGAGATCCCTTATGCTTAAATTACTGAGAACACCTAATTAATTGTTGATAAAGCTCGTTGGCTGAAAATAGCTCTGAAAAGTCTGGATTTGGAATTTGAGCATCAAACCTTTGCAAAGGAGTTTGGTTGAGTCTGTGTTTTCTTTGAAATAGAGGATAAAGACCTTCTTTTGCTCAATTAACAGTTCAAATCTTGGGATTTAAATTAGTAAGTTGTTATGCTTTATTATATTGGTTTTAGTGGTGTTTGTGTTAAGTGGACAGATCCAATCGAAATAGCCAAAAAATTTTTATTATTAAATGATAGGACAGGTCATGAATAAAATTTTGGTCTGGACCATAGTACTTTTTGTCCTTTATTGCACCCCTTACGTAAAAGCTGCAGAACAAATCTTTTTTGATGACTTCGAATCAGGTGTAGAGAATTGGGATTTAGAGCAAGGATGGGCAGTAATCTTAGAAGATGGAAATCGTGTTTTACAAGGAAATAAGCATACATTTGCAACTGTATATTTAGATGGTACTGTGAATAAACTCAAACTAAAGTTAAAACTATTGCAGGGTACCATTCACCTTAATATAAGAGCAAAATCAACACCTAATGGATTTAACCGTTACTTTATTGGTTTGGAGAAGGATTGTAGTTATATCGAGAAACAAATTGGTGATAATTTTCAGCATCTTAAAGATGGAAAGGGTATTTCCTTAAATAAATGGCACAACATAAAGATTGAGATTGTTGGTAATAGAATAAACGTGTTTTCTGATGGTAGTTTAATTATCTGGGCTCAAGATGATGATTTTCTCCAAGAAGGCGGTGTAAGCTTTGAAACACTTGATAATTCAATCGCATATATTGATGATGTGCAGATTGAGATGTCAGTATCAGAAGCAAAAGAGCTTAAGGCACAACACGTATTTCCCAATGGCGTACATAAAAGTGATTTAATTTTGAGGGAAAGGGAATTTCTAGTTCTCGAGGGCAGTGAATTTGAACAGTTTGGAAATATTTACTTAAAAGATTCCTCTAAACTTATAATTCGGAATTCAACCCTTCAAATTACTCGTTATCAGAGGCTTCTTAATCACTGGGGTATTCATCTTCGTGATAAAGCTTCCTTGGAAATTGTCAATTCTAAGCTTTTGCCAGGAAAAGAAACGTTATTTGTCATCGAGGCTCAAGATAGGGCAAGAGTGTATATGAAAAATTCCCCAACTAAAATCCATTTGTTTGAAATTGGGGGCAACTCAAAGGCATTGGTTGAGAATTCAGAAATCGTTAGTGAAATCGGAGGATTGATTGGAGCTTATGATAGAGCTGATCTAAGGATTGTTAATTCCAAAGTGGGAGCTGTCAACCTCTATATACCCAACGGAGCAGAATTTAAGGCGAACGGACTTGGAACTGGATTTTTCAAAAAATGGAACCTACATGAAAATACGACCGTCTCCGGTATTAATTACAATATAACTCTGATAAATACAGAGCTCATTAAAGATAATATTGGACCTGGACCTTTTGAGCGGGGTTGGCCAGTGTTTATTGATTCTGGTGCAAAAGTAGAAATTAAAAACAGTGAATTGAGAAAGGTTGTAGTTGAGCTGTATGATGAAAAAGCTGAATTTAGAGACCTTTTGATAGAGAGGCCAGTTGATTTTAATTATCGAAATATCAGTCTTGAAAATGTTATCGTTAAAGGACAGTGGGGCATATTTTTGCATGGGCAATCTGATGTTACTGTGAGTGATTCAGAAGCTTTTTGGACGTTCATTTACGACAATTCAAAGTTAAAGCTAGTAAATACTCACATGAACGAATTTGATCCCAGAAATTTCCATGGTGAAATAGTATTTGAGAATTGCTACTGGGATACTGCAGCTGAAATTATTGAAAATAATGATTTTACTATGAAAGGAACACTTGAAATAGGTGAAATTGGTGGATTTTCTTGGGAAAATTCCAATGTTACAAGATTTTATGATGTAATTTGGAAGCCGAACACAGAACTTACCCTAAAAAAAGGTGGAAAAACTGTTTGGCAAGGGAAAACTAATGAAGATGGTAAAACCTCTTTTAGTATAAAATTTAATGATACAAATTTCTTTGATTCTTGGGAATTAGAAGATGAATTTGGTGCAAAATTAAAGGTAGATTTTTTCTCTGCTACACCCATATGGGATAAAATTGTGGCAAAACAAATGTTGACAAAACAATTAAAACAACTGAAATTCCAATATTTAGAACAATTATTACAATCATTGCCTTAACTCTATTAACCATAAAATTAAGGCAATAGTACTCTGAAAAGAGATTATTATTATTTTAGATGGTAAATTGACGGATAAACACCTTCAGTAGTTATAGAAAGTCGTGGTACTATTTAACTAGCTTTGAAGTGAGCTAAAAGGACTTAGATATCTATTCTAGAATTTCTTTTGTTCTTTCTTTAAACCTATCAAAACATTCCTCTTATGTTTCATGCTTGTATTTAAAACCTAGCTTTTTCAAAACCACATTTGTACCAAGATTCTCTACAACGACTTTTGGGCTTATTTTCGCAGTATTTTAGAACCTCTCTAAGGAAAACTGGAGAAAATCTCGAAGATCAAATTAACCCAAATTTTAAGCTTTGAACTTTTTGTAATCACTTTCAGATCGAAAGAATTTTTTTGCTTTAAAATGAAAGGCAGTGATGAAAATCTTGCTAATAACAGGTAAACTTGCAGAGAGAGATGTAAGGAAGTATGGAAAGAATGCTGATGTTTACGTAGTTGACATAGATGTTGCAGCTTTTATAACACCCTCACATTTAAAAAACATCAAATTTAACGGTTACGATTTAGTTTTAGTCCCAGGCTTAACCAAGGATTGTGATTGGGAAAGCTTTGAAAGACAAAGAGGCGTAAAAATTAGGCTTGGCCCAATTCATGCTTATGATCTAAAAACAGTTTTGGATAATGTCGAAAACATCGAATTTAGCCATAAAATTCCTGCTTGTAGGCTTTTAAATTTTGTCAAGGCAAAGGAAACTATTGAGATGGTTGACGAAATCAAAGACTATCGTTTTAAAATTGGTGATGTTAAAATTGGAGGGAGAATGAAAGTTGTTGCTGAAATTGTTAATGCAATAATGCCTAAAGATGATTTGATTCAGAGAATAGAATATTACAAGAAAAGCGGGGCAGATATAATCGATTTGGGAGTTCCATTGGAATTTGATGTAGGTGAGTTGAAAAAGGCAGTAAAGGTTGCCGTTGATCAATGTAATGCATTGAGTATCGATACTTTCAATCCAAAAGCGATAGAGATTGGAATTAATAGCGGTGTGGATATGGTTATGAGCATTTCTTATAAAAACTTGAAAGCTTTGGATTACATTAAGAATGTTGCGGTTGTTGTAGTTGAAAGGAATTTGGAAAAGCTAAGCAGATTGATCGAGAAAGTTAGAGAAAAAACGGATAAAGTTATTGCCGATCCAGTTTTGGATGCACCGCTCAAAGTTATGGAGTCAATATTAAGATATTACGAATTCAGGAAATTTGATAGTGAAACACCATTGCTCTTTGGAGTTGGAAATGTTACCGAGTTGGTTGACGCAGATTCGATTGGTTTAAATGCATTGTTGGCATTAATTGCTGAAGAAATTGGCATAGACTTGCTTTTTACAACTGAAGCGAGTCCAAAGACTGTTGGAAGTGTTAAGGAATTAAAAATAGCCACCTACATGGCTAAAGCTGCAAAACTTAGGAATAGTCCACCAAAAGATTTGGGATTAAGTTTGCTCGCAATTAAAGACAAAATAAAGTATGAAACTGAATCCATTCCGGGAAATTATGTTGAAGCTGTTGAAAATAGAGAATTCATTAGAGATCCGATGGGAGATTTTATCATTTGGGTTGCAGGAGATAAAATAGTTTGCAAACATGAAAAATTAAACGTTGTTGGTGTTAATGCAAAAGAAATAATAGATACAGTTTTAGCAAACAACCTACTTTCAAGGTTAGATCATGCAGCATATCTTGGCAGAGAATTGAAAAAGGCTGAAATTGCCTTAAAGTTAAAGAAAAATTACATTCAAGATCGTGAAATTGATTTTGGATTTTATGATTGAAAACGAGAAATTGAATTGATTAAAAAATTTAAATTGAAATTATTTTTTAATTCTATCAAAAAACGGATTTTTACCTAAAGCTGTTAATGGAATACCCATAACGACATCAGCCTTAGCATATCCGAGCATCTTTGCTGCGGTTCCAATTCTGTACATTATTCTGTTATCTACACTTACAATGCCTGCAAGTTTTACGGCAGAGCCTAAGGCTATGCCCAAGTCGAGTAGTTTGAACAAACAGTTGGGACCTACAAAATCCTTTCCCTTTTTACGTTCAATCTTTTTAAATTCGTTGCAATCAAATCCGCATGCTCCGCAATTTAAGCCTAAGGCTTTACCACCATTTACGCCTATCAAAAGCACTGCTTGCGATTTTTTGACACTTTCAGCATCTCTTATGAAGTCTTTGTCCCTCCCCTTTTCACTAGCCAGCTCAATCATTTTGTCAGCTATTTTTTCCAGTTCCTCTCCATCAACATAAACTATTTCGATGTCATCCTCACCCTTAGATTTTGGAGCAGTTCTTGCTGAAATTGCTAAAAGATGTGCAGCAATTTTTATCGCCTCTTTTCTTAACTCTTCTTCACTAACTATCATTTCCATCACCTAAAACGCTCCTAATAGAAATCCAACCAATCCTAAACTCAT
This sequence comes from Archaeoglobaceae archaeon, assembly GCA_021163065.1. Classification (GTDB taxonomy): domain Archaea; phylum Halobacteriota; class Archaeoglobi; order Archaeoglobales; family Archaeoglobaceae; genus B5-G16. Next base: position 5,086 of record JAGGXN010000109.1, read on the forward strand.
TGCCATTAATGTCTGCTTTCTAAAATTTCTAATTTTCTGTTTTACTTTGCTTTCATCCAGCTTGATCAATTCAATGGCAATTTTGAGAAAAATTGCATCTGTCAAAGCAATTGGAAATAAATACTTAAAATCGAGGTAGTATTCCTTTAAAAGCATAAAAGGTATGAAGCTTAAAACTATGCTAGCAATAAAAAGAATGGAAGCATGAAAGGCAGCACTCTTTATCCCCCTCATTCTTGCAATTGTTTTAACGTTCCTTATAGCATCACCTTCCACATCTTCAATGCCTTTCATTATCTCCCTGCCTACACCTGATAGAAATGCTATCAAAGCCAGTATTACGGCTTGAAACGTAAATGTACTTTTAGCAATTACACTTCCAAAAAGAAATGGTACTGCCATTGAAAGCGCTATATAAAAGTTACCAGCAAGTCCATATTCTTTTAGCTTAATGTCGTAAATATATCCAATTGTTGTTATAAAAATTGCAAGAGTGAAAGCGATGAAAGAAATTAGATATGCAAAAAGTGAGCCTATTGGAGCTAAAATTAGAGATGCTATTAAAGCCTCTTTCTTGCTTATTTCTCCTCTGACTAAGGGTCTATCAAACCTGTTGTTCGCTAAATCAACCTCAAAGTCAAAGTAATCATTTAATGCGAATGCAGAAGCTTGGAGAAATAATGCAGTAAAAAAGCCTAAAACTATGTTTTGTATGTTAAAATAACTTGAATCGGAAACAAAAATGCCAATTATTACTCCAATGCCGTACATTATTCCGTGCTCTAGTCTTAAAAGATCCCAGTATGCCTTGATTTTCATGGGATTGTTTCCAAATACCTTTCCACTCCTTTTTCATATATAACGTTTCCAACGACTATCATGTCTGCAAATTTTAGCATCTCTAACGCTTTATCTCTGTTATCTATCCCCCCTCCATAAATTAAAACAGCGTTTTTCAAAACTTTTTTGACCTCTTCAACGACTTTTGGGTCTCCAAACTTTCCACTGTATTCAATGTATATTGCGGGAAGTTTATATATTTTCTCTCCAACGACAGCATAGCTTGCAGCTTGTTTTGGCGTTAGATTGCATTTTGCTTTAGTAACCCTTCCAACAGCAGAATCTGGATTTAGTACGATATATCCTTCAAATACCGTTTTTTCCAAAATTTTTTCAAATTCGTTCAACCTTGAATAGTTTAATTCTACCCAAGCTGAATGTTTACCAGTAATCCACTCTCCAAGCTCTGAATTTAATACTGTTGGTACAAAGAGGTAATCAGCACTGTATACAACGTTATTTGGATGAGAAGGTTCTATAACTGTAGGCAAGCCATAATCTTTTATGCTCTTCAATAACCTTTCAGCTTTTTCAAAAGTAACACCTAAGGTTCCGGAGATTAATACTGCGTCTGTTCCGCTGTTTACAACAGCTTTAATAATTTCATCGGTGTTTTTTCTATCAGGATCGAGTTTTGTTAAATGTCTCCACTTTTTCCATTCCATTACGGTTTGTAATGGGATAGAGAATATAAATCTTAAGTGTAGCGAAAAAATAGATTAAAAATTTTGAATCAATCTAGGGCTTCAGATCTTTCTTTGCCGAATAGCAGTATATACAAAAAGATGACTGCTGATATTAACAGTGGTACTAAGAAAACCAGAGTTAGGGTGTATAAGCCCATTGATGTTGCAAGTGGGTTTGATAACTCAAGATTCAATCTTTCAGCAAGGTAATCCCTTATGGGCTGCGGTATGCTTGAGACAAATTCTTTGTCAGCCAGTTTGGCAACGAAATAAGGATACTGGCTGAATGAATTTAACATCTCTCCTGCGAATATGGCTATTAGTGAAGCTGGACCTGCAGCAACAATGTATTTACTAAATCTCCACGCTTTTCTGATTTTTAAATAGCTGACTATGGCAATTGTTTGTAGAGCAAACATTGCTAGTTTAATGATGAAAAGCCAGCTAAAGTCGTACTTTGCCTTTGCTGCAATTAAAAATCCGAATGCATTCTCAAATTTATAGTTGACAAATAGATTCAGCGTTTCAGCGTAAATTATGCCGAGAACTATTGCTATTGTAAAGGCTATCGTTGCTAATGGCATGAATTTCTCAACAATCTTTATAGCTTCTTTATCTCCTTTACCATATTTTAACATGTATGCTGAAGATATGGTGAAAAATCCTGCTGCTAAAGCAGCCGTTACACTTTTTAGATACAATGGCAAAAATGTTGGATTTAGCAATGCTGCAACAACATCTAAATGAGGTTTAGGTGTCAATTCTAACCCTTGGGGCAGGTTTAAGAATGCAGAGATTGCTCTAAATCCAAGGGGTATTAAATATACTGAAATTAGAAGTATCATTCCAATTAGGAAGTGGGTATCACTCTTCCATTTATCCCAACTATACCAGTAGGCTGTGATGGCGAAGAAGTGTACGACTATAGCTAAAATTGCAATTCCAAAGGGAATGAAAGTTAAATGCCCAGCAAGTCCGATAAAGCTTGGGTAGAAGCTTAATAAGAATACCGTGAATGCAGTTCCGAAAACACCAGCTAAACCATAAGTTGCTGCGTAAAAGTTCATTAGCTGTTTTGATGTTCTAAGATATATTTCATTATTCTCTTTTTCACCTTTTCTTTTTAGAATTGGTATTACTGTTGAGAATGCTATTCCGAGGTTCACCATTACTATATGTAACCCAAAAACCAAAGCTAAGAAATATAGTACCATTTTATCCCCTCCATAAGAATTTGTATGATGCAAAGATTAATGCGGCAAGTATTGCTGTAAGATATACGGCTATTAAAGCTGCAGCACCTGCTGATGGAGGATTTATTGTGTGAGCAGTAGCTACATCCATAATGCCGTATATAGTCCAAGGTTTTCTTCCTATTTCCCTTACAGCCCATCCGAGAAAGCTTATAACTTGGGCAATTACTGGAAATGCTATTAGATAAGCGTATGGGAAATCTTTATTTTTTATTAGCATGTATGAAACGATCAATGCTGCCAAACCGAGTAAGATGGCTAAGATAATTTTTGTATAGTATAGATAATGTACTATCAATGGCGGCTTAAATTCGTCGGGTATTTTGTAGTATTCAGGTATTTTTGCATTAGAGTCTCCATAGGCTAAGAATGCAACAATTTTTTCAATAAATGTAGGAGTGTTTGCTTCCATTGCAGCAAACTTTTCAGGATTCCACTCTGCAACAGCAACACCCATTTCATGACCCGTAACAAGCCCTTGGATTGTTATTGAAATTAATGCTAGGTATATACCATATTTTAAACCGAGCTTTGCATGATCTTCTTTTCTTTTTGCATACGCTAAAGCGTAACCTCCTGCAACTGTGAACGATGATACTGTTATCGATGCGAAAATTGCATGTAGTATAGATGGAAAATACGTTGGAGATTTGAATGTGACGGTGTAAACACCAACTTCTTTAACTGTGTTCGCTACGATAGCATCAACTACTTTTAATAAAGGAACGTCTTTTAAACTTTCTTTGGCAGATTCTGTTAGAACTGAATAAAGTATGCTTTCTCCAACGGTTTTACCGCTAAATGAATCTGAAATTAGTTGTTTTACGATTGAAACGGGCAATGCAACTATTACGCTATCTTTGGTCTTGCCGATTATCTCAGCCCCTGCTGATTTTAGAACTTCAACGTTTAAGGCTGGAACAATTTCATTTGGAACGAAAAGTGTTAATTTCGGATATCCTTCTTCAAATTTCCAACCGTTGTCGTAAGCTGGGATTATGCCAGGAGGTGCTTGCATGTAGCTATTAACACTCATTATCATCGCTGCAGAGAACCAAGCTCCGGTAAAACATGAACTTTAGCAGGCAATTTTTTCCATCCATACCAGAACATGTAGATGAAAATTACTTCCATTAAAAAGGCGAATATCTCAGCATATAGTGGGAAGTAAATGTACCTTCCTGCAGCTTCTGTTAAATTTGGCCAGAGCAATACTAAACCAAATTCAGATGCAGTTCCCATTGCCGCTCCAACAGCGAAGAATATTATAAACCCCTTTGCTAAGGTTCTTGAAATTTTAAGCCAATCTTCCTTTTTTGTTTTAATCCACAAAACTTCTGCAACAACTGCTAATAAAGATAAACCTAGTATGTATTGCAAAATAATCCAGTGTATCTCAATGCCTATCATCGATAAAATTCTGTCGTGGCTTGCTGGGTAGCTAAGCCACTGCTCTATCATATTATCACCAAAATAAAAAATTTAAAATTTACTTGAAATATCTTTCTAGTATGCCTTTTAAAGCTTCTGCATGTCTATATTCGTCTCTTGATGCCTCATCCCAGATGTCATGAGCCTCATCAATTCCAATTTCTTTGGCTTTAACCGCTATTTTCCTTTTATGCACATTTGCCTTTCTCTCTCCTTCAAGCATGTACTCTATGCTCTCCTTCAATGTATCTTTTATCATTCCATTTAGTTCAGCAAATCTTGAAGCGTGATAGGCTTCATCCATTGCAATGTTTCTTAACACAACAGCTATCTCTGGATAACCTTCTCTCTCAGCCTGTCTTGCCATAGCC
>JAGGXN010000179.1 GCA_021163065.1 Archaeoglobaceae archaeon
ATGCCCGGAGCCGGATTTGAACCGGCGACCATGCGGTCTTCAGCCGCACGCTCTCCCTGGCTGAGCTACCCGGGCTTGGAGTATTGTTAACAAAATGATATTTCTAATTTTTGGTTTGCCTTTTTAAAGCTGTAACAACACCGTGACATTTGCATGCTGTTCCAACAATAATCTTGTCTTTATCCTTGCAACTTTCAAGCAAATCCAACACTTCTTTACCATTTAAAGCACCTAAGCCCGGTTTTAATTGATGACTTTGCAAGATAATTCCATCTGGAGCAGCAAACCTTAGTAATTCGTACATCGGACATGGTTTTTTTATTTTTGTAACAGGACAAACCTCTGGAGCCTCGCATTTAAGTTTACAAGTCTTGTCTCTGTTGTATGAAACAACAACACTCCCTCTTCCAACTGAAATAACAACTTTAAACGGAATTCCAGCTAAAACGTAGTTTATTCCCTCATTCCACTCTTTTAGATTGTATTTCACTTTTATTAAAGCTGCAGCAACGTGAATCGGTGCTGTTGTAAAAATGTATTCTGGCTTGATAATTTCTATGACTTTAAGCGCTTCACTTATTCCACCTTTTAAAAAATAGTTTGTAGATGCATCAATTTTTCTTATTTCCTCTACTGTCACTCTTTTTAGCTTATAATTTTTCAAAACATAGCATTCTTCGCTTTCATCAACAACAACAAATGGCTTAGATTTGCTAAGCAAATAATCTACTGCCTCGCTTCCGTATTTTCCCCCACCTACAACTAAACTTATCATTTTACCCCCTCTAATCCTTTAATGGCACATTTCCATCTCTTCTTGGATTGTAATTCGAAAATACTGCTGGAAATCCAACTACGCTGTATTCTCTATCATAATTGGCTTTGCAAATTATATTCCTTTCACTTACAATTTCTTTTGCTTGATTTACAGAGTAAACTATGCCAAATGGGACATTGTGACTTGTTAAGAGCTTTGCTGCCGTATCTACATTCATCTCATTGAATCTTTCCTGTATGATTTTTTTAATTTCGTCGCAATTTTCAACCCTCTCAGAATAGCTAATCTCAGACAGATGCATTATTTCAAGCGCATTACATAGGTTCTTCCAGAAATGGGGTTCATCCAGTATTCCCAAGGATATATAACCGTCTTTAACTTTGTAAATCTCGTATCCAGGATTTTTTATGAAATCCTCTAAATTTCCAAGTTCATTTAGCAAACTTGAAGTATGCAACGGTATCGATGCAAAAGCTGAATCCATCATGCTGATGTCTATGTAGCATCCAACGCCCTCCTTTAATTTTCTAATCAAAGCTGAAAGTATTGATACTATAGCAAACATCGCTGATGCAAAGTCTGATAGCTGAACATTCGGATCTATTGGCTTGTTTAGCTTTAAACCAGCTATGTTGCAAATACCTGCAAATGACATTATGTTTATGTCATGTACAGCAACTTTTTTGTAACTTGAGTTTTGTCCAAATCCGGAAATTGAGCAGTAAATTATGGATGGATTTATCTTCTTTACACTTTCGTAGTCTATTCCTAGCTTTTTTGCAACCCCAGGTCTAAAGCCCTCAACAATAACATCTGCATCTTTAACAACCTCAAAAAATTTTTCTTTGCCATCATCACTCTTTAAATTTAAAAACAAACTTTTTTTGTTCCTGTTCAAAGCTGCAAAGGCAGCATTGTTGTATCTCATTGGTTCTCCTTTTTCTGGCTCAATTTTGATTACCTCTGCCCCCAATTCAGCTAACAACTGTGTACAAAATGGACCTGGATAAAAGTACGCCACTTCAACTACCTTAATCCCCTCAAGCATGATGAGAGTATACTCTACTTTAAAAAATTCTTGGTAAAATTTAAGTAAAACCTAAGGTTTTGTTAGGGATTGCAATTAAAAGGTATTTTTACAATTTTTCTAACTCTTCATCACTTAAGCCCGTAAGCTCAAAAATAGTCATTCCAGTTTTTAACATTGATGCCTCTTCTTTGCTCATAACTTCTTTGAAGGCTTCATCCGATAATACTAGGCTATTACCAAATGGATCCTCCAATATCAACGTCAATTCATCTTTGCCCTCTATCGTATCTCTTATCTTCCTCAAAATCCAGTCACATCTATTAACTTTGTTGACGTCATCAGCATTCCACTTCTTAGCTGTCTCAACTATTCCGGCAACTCGGTCTAAAATACCTTCCAAGTTTGTTATGAAAGCCTGTGATGCTGGTCCTGGCTCGATGTCAACACCAATTTCGGGCAGCCTAATGGTTCCTGAACTCGATCTAATAACCTTTGTGAACAAATTTCCGCTGTTAATTTTAATTTTAAACCTAATTGGATCCTTTATTTCACAAACAATTGAATCTGCATGCTTAAATCCACACTCACACGTAATTGATGTGAGTAAAACTTTGTTAAAGAATGGAACATCGTAAGTTGTCGTTATAATCTTTAATTCTCTTCCACAATTTGGACAGGGGATCATCCAATTACGCCTCTTATCTTGTTTCTATCTATTTTTATTCCAGTTGGAGTTATTATTACGTAATCCTCACCCAATCCTACAATATCTCCACCAATGTCATCAGCTAATTGCTTTAAATCTTTCAAAATTCTGTCTAATGTTAATTTGTCGTGTTTTATAAATGCTATATCTGCTATTACGATATTTCCCTCATATATTTGTCTTCTAATCTCTGGAACTTCACCCAACCCAGTAACTTCAGCCACTTTAACGAACGTCTCACCCTCAACAATTTCGGTTTCATACTCTCCAAGATCCAGCTCTTCATATTCTTCAACTGAAATTTTATCAGATTTACCTAAGATTTTGTCTATGATGCCCATAACATTCACCAAACTCAAATTGACTTATTAGTATTTAAATTTTGGTTCATTAAGTATTGTTTAAGATCAGAGCAAATGTAATCTAACACGCTACCTTTGGCTTTGTGGATTTCTAATTGCTCAATAATTTCTTTAAACTTCCCGCCACCAATCCCATTTGCAATAATCGCAGCCCCCTCAGCAGACTGTTTGGCTTTTCCAAATCCTTTGAGCAATGTAATTCTTCTATAGTATTTCTTAACTTCATCCAAAATCTCACTCAATCCAAAAACTTTTCCGGACAAGATAACACTATCAACATCTCCCAAACTAACTTCTGCAACTTTTATTCCCTTAATTATATATTCTGCCAAGATTTTGTAGTAATTTCCAATATCTTCAATTTTTTTGATATTTAGCCCTCTATCCTTCAGATAACTCTTAATACCTCCTGTAAAAAGTAATGATTTCGGAAATGGTTTCAGTAAATAAGCAAGCTCAGAATCCATTGATCCCAAAGAAGAGAATGCTGGAAAGCCGGAAGTACCACCGATTCCATCAACAACCTTGCCATTTTTTATGGAAATGAAAGAGTTAAATCCGTAACCAGCTTCAACAAGTATCAGATTTGCTTTCTTTACCCTTTCAATTCCAAGCTGATAAAATGCTAAACAGACGGAGCAAAGTTTATCGGCTGTGCCCATATCTATTTTGTTCATCTTCCTCCATTCGGGAATCGTAGGCAAATGAATTACGCCAGGAATCGTATATATGTTTAAATCCTCTTTTATTGCTATATCTATTAGCCTTCTCATCCCCATAGCTGAGTTTTTGTCCTTATTTAGCGTCATTAAAAAAAAGTCCTGCTCGCTTAATTCTGAAAACTTTTTTATAGGCATTCCATAGCCTGAGAGTCCAGCAATAACATCAGCATCAATTTCTTTTAAAGCATTAATCAAAATTTCAGGATTTTTTTTAACTTCCTTTGTTGGTATTGTAAATTTATCCAAGGGTTTCTCATCTTTCAAGGCAAATATCTCGTAGCTTGAAGTTCCAGGATCTATGCCAGCAAATATCACCACAACACCCCGTTTAAATGTGCAGCAATTTTGTCCGTTGTGCTCATCATTATTCTATCAAAATAAACAACAAATTTTCCATTTTTTTCAATTGGAGTGCTAAATTCAGCTTCAATCCCCATTTTTTTAACGTGCTTTTTAAACAATTCAAAAACTTCTAAGCTATCAAATCTTAATCTATTTCTTTCAACAACTTTCTTTCCATTGCTAACTTCCCTTATGCTCTCAATCATCGGTTTAAGAATCGCGTCACCTAATCTCTTGCACCTTTCATTCAATTCATCATTACTCTCATTAAATTCAAAGCTCTGAAAAGCCTCCCTAACAATTCTTGAAAACATAAAATCCTTTCCATATTCATTAAAGAAACGAAAAGCATAACTTAAATCAGAACAGTTGCTTTGACTTGCCGTATATTTTATCGGACTCTTCTTCATCTTCTCATCTTTTATAACAACCCCCTCTCTTTCCTGCTTGCCAAGCTCTTTAACTATGCTTTTAACTTCTTCATGCGCTTTTTTGACATCAACTACACCAAGAATTGGCGATAAATTCAAAGAATACTCTTCAGCTATCTTTTCTTTAATTTTTATCGACAAAGCTTCATTTGTCCTTCTACGTCTAATGTCGAAAACAAAGAAATCAAGATTTTTAATTCCATAAACGGATTTTGAAACAAATGGTGATTCTTCACCAACAGCTTCACAGCACAACATCAAGTCTGGATTATCTTTAAAAAATTCAAATGGAATTAAATTTCTCGCCTTTTCAGTTGTATATGGACAGATATACCCTCTTCTAGTAATTGCGTAGATGTTTTCTCCAAAATGGACAACTCTAACATTGTATCCATTCATTTTTTCTTCAATAACGACGTTACCTTCCTTAAAATGCTTAATTATAGTTGGATATAGAGTTAAAGCTCTCCTGATCTTAGGATAGCCCCTAACTAGATCGTATCCATTCTTTGTTTTGACTATTAGCGTTCCTTCTTCATACTCCCCAAATTTTTTGTCAAGTTTGTAAGCATCTACCAAATCAGGAAAAAAAGGATGTTTTATTAACGCTTGCCTTAAAACCCTTCTTTCCTCAAGTCTAAGCGTAGCAGACTTTGATAATTTTAATACTTCTGCAACGAATTTCATAAAATTAAGTTTTTGAATACAAAAATTTCATCATGTCTTTTTCCGTTATTATTCCTTCCAACCTTTCATCATTTAAAATTAAAGCTACGCCATAATTTTTATCGAGCATAGCTTCAACAACTTTTGATATCCTAACATCTAAATTGAACGTTAAAGGCTCTTTATAAACAAGTAATTCCGGATTCGATAAGATTGTGGAAACTGGCTTATTTAAGGCATCTTTTATGTTGCCAGTTACAAGCATTTTAAACGCTTCTCCCTTTCCAAAGTATCTTAAAATCTCTCTAATCGTAACCAATCCTATTAAAATTCCATCGTCTATTATTGGCAACCTCCTTATCTTTTTAGATATCATTAACTTCATCGCTTCCTCAATACTCACATCGGGTTTTACTGTCAAAACCCCTTTAGTCATATAATCTGCAGCAAATCCGTCCAATTCGGTACGTTTTGCTAAAAATTTGAGCATGTCTCTTTCAGTAATAATTCCAATCACTTTGTTTTCCCTATCCACAACCGGACAGCCACCAACTCCCTTTTCAAGCATAAGCTCCAATGCATCTTCCCACGAATCTGTATATTCTATGGTTATAACATTCTTTTCCATTATCTTCTCAACTTCTTCATTTACTGCAGCGGGCAAGTTGTTGTTGTACCTTTCCTGAACAATCCTGTATTTTTCTCCACCACCAAAAAAGTTGACTAAATCGGTAGCGGAAATTATACCCTCAATTCTGTTTGTTCCGGCATCCGCAATAGGAATTCTTCTAAAGTTGTGATTCAGCATCAATTTCAAAGCATTCATTATAGTCGTTGTTGGTGGCATCGTTATTACTTCCTTAGTTGCAAGATCCATAACGCTACCAGCCTTTAAATTTGCTTTACTCTTCATTCCTACACCTCATTCGTAGCTTTCAAAACAATCCTCGCAAATCCTTAGACCATTATGCTCAATCAACTTGTCTGTAAACTTGCCACATTTTTCACATTTTCCGTAAAGTTCCTCAGAATAACCAACAGAATTTTCTATTATCAACCTTGTAAGTTCACCAATATCGATTGAAACTCTCAATATGTCATTGTCTGTAACAATTCCCACCAAATTTCCCATACCATCGACAACGGGTAACCTTCTAATACCTTTTTTTAGCATTATTCTCGCAGCTTCCATTAAACTTGTTGATGGAGTGATCGTGATTAAGGGATAGCTCATTATATCCTTTAATTTAACTTCTGATGGAATTTTATTTCTTGAAATAACTTTTTCAATTAAGTCTTTTTCTGTTACAATTCCTACTGGTTTACCATTTTCTACAACAACAATGCTTCCAACACCATATTTAATCATCTTTCTTGAAGCGTTTAATAGAGACGTATCTTTAAACTCAACGCACACCTCTCTTGTCATAATCTCCTTTACTGGTAGGTCTGCTTCCATAGTATCACCTTTGCAAAAAATCGTCGTGGAGTTTTAAAGATTTTTGCTTAGTTAAAATAACTTCACTGGAATTTACGTAAAACTAAGGTACAGTTATAAATACATAAAAATTTTAGATCGCAAAAAAGTAAGATTTAAATCTTTAAATTTACAAAATAAAACTATGAAGAAAGTTGTTATTATTGGTTGTGGGGCCTACATGGATTCTGGATATGGCTGTCCTGGCGAATGGAGGTGTTTAAAAGCTGCTGCTCTTGGAGAAGGAAAATTTGATGAACCATCAAGCGTTATCGCTTTTGTTAAATGCGAATGTCCAGGAAGAACGATTGTACCCAACACGGGCATGGCTTTAAAGCTATCAGAAATCAAGCCGGATGCAATTTATTTGAGCTCTTGTTTGGTTAATGCAGTTCCAAAATGCCCATATGGGAGTGCAGAAGAGTTTGCAAAACTGCTGGAGGAAAAATTTGGTGTTCCAGTGATTTTAGGAACGCATGAGTATCACTAACTTTGATTTTTTTGCTCAATCGATACGATGCAATTTTTAAATCTTTTTAACTAGCATACTTATGGAGTTGCTTGAGGAAATAATTGTTTTGCTTTTAATCTCGTGCACAGTAGGTGTATTTGTAAAATATATTCGCTTTCCTTACACCATTGCTCTAGTTTTAGTTGGATTATTTGTCGGCTTGGCAAAACTACTTCCGGAAATTAAATTAACACAAGATATAGTTTTTTTCCTCATTTTACCACCACTACTGTTTGAAGGAGCAATAAACACGGATTTAGAAAATTTTAAGAACAACTTCAAACCAATATTGATTTTAGCAACTATTGGAGTTTTTCTCTGCGTTGTTTTTACTGGCTATGCATTGCATCTCTTGTTGAATGTCCCTTTAATTTTAGCATTGCTTTTTGGAGCTATGATAACCCCAACAGATCCTGTTTCTGTTTTGGCCACGTTTAAAAAGCTGGGCGTTCCAAAGAGATTGAGCACAATTGTTGAAGGGGAAAGCATACTTAACGATGGAACTGGTATTGTTATTTTCAGCATTCTGCTTGAAATGCTTAGGATTGGCAAATTTGATTTATTGGCAGCGATATCAAACTTTTTTGTTGTTTGCATTGGTGGTGTCATAATTGGATTATTGTTAGGCTACGCAGCATATCAGATTTTAAAATACATTGACGATCACCTCATAGAAGTGACGATAACTCTCATCCTAGCCTTCTCCGCGTTCATAATTGCCGAAAATTTTCACGTTTCAGGCGTTATTGCTGTTGTTACTGCTGGATTGATCATTGGTAATTACGGTAGAGAATTTTCAATGTCTCCATCAACAAGAATATCCCTAATTAATTTCTGGGGTTTTATTGTCTTTATCGTAAACTCCCTTGTTTTCATCTTAATCGGAATAGACATACACGTTGATAAAATTTTAAACTATTGGAATGCTATACTAGTTGCAATTCCAATTGTCCTCTTTTCGAGGGCTTTGTCGATTTACCCTCTCTTAAATCTTGCAAGCTTCATTGATAAAAAGATCCCAGCACTATGGCAGCACATAATTTTTTGGGGAGGTTTACATGGAACAATTCCCGTAGCTTTGGCATTAAGCTTGAACTTGGAGCAAAAGGATTTAATTACAAGCATGGTTTTTGGTGTAGTATTATTTTCGTTAGTTATTCAAGGAATAACCCTGGAATTTATTGTCAAAAAGAAGTTTGGGAAAGAAGATAGGATAATTAGGTATGAAGAGGTTTTGGGCAGAATTATGGCTGCTAAGGCAGCCAAACGAGAAGTTAAAAAGATGCTGCTTGAAGGAGAGATTCAAGAAAGTTTAGCTAACAAAATAATTTCAGATTTAGATGCAATTATTCAACAGCTATCAAATGAATATTCAAAGCTCATGGAAGATAAGGAGCTTTACAAACGCATCTGGGTTAGAGCTTGGAAGAGAGTTTTAATGGCTCAAAAAAGTGCCATAGTTGAAAGCTGTATTAAAGGGTTAATCTCTGAACACGTTTTAGATAAGTTGACGAGTGAAATTGACGAGGAGTTAACGAAACTTGAGGACATGTAATTAAATTCGCTTCCCTTTTGCCTAAGGATATTGATATCGCCTCCTCCACTAAAGATTTAATGTTCTCGGTAGGTATTTTACTTAATTTTATATTTGGACAGCCCAATTCAACATAAACGTAGAATTCTTCGTTTGCATATTCGTACAAGGCTTTATCGTCTCCCTTTTTTAGCACAACAAAGGGGTAGAGTTTACAAGCTAACGGCTTTTGTTTTCCTTGTAAGGAGCACAGATTTCCTACTTGAAACGGGCAATTATCGTTTATTTTTCTAATGTAAAACCTTCCAGCCTTTTCTTCTACAAATCCGGTATGTTTTAGCTTTAGATATTCATAAAACGTTATCCTTACTTTATATTCCTTACAGCACTTACCACATGCTGAACAGTACCATGAGGCAACAAACCTCCATGGTACTTTCATTATTAAAAAATAAAGCCGTTCAGTTTATACAATTAACGGCAATAGTTAAAGGAAAATTGCTACTAAAATTTCTAATTCTTGAAAAGAACGCATCGATAAAATAAAAACCTAAAGCCAAATTTTCTCAAAGATTTTTTTACATCTCTCATAATCCAAGCTATTGACAAAGTTTGTAATCTTTAATTCGTCAATTAAATGGGGATATTTTTGCTCATCTGAAGGCAGCATTTCTTCTTTACTAATCATTGATATGTAAACTAAAGCCCTTGCAGCGGTAACTTTTTCATAACTCTCGCTAACCTCCTCACCAGTCATGTACTTTATCGTTAGCTCACTTCCTGGATTGAAAGTCCAGTTATATCCAAGTCTTTTGGCCACTTCAGAAGGAATTGACTTTGTTGAAACGTTAAATCCATAATCTTCTAGCATAGACGGAAGCAAAATATGAATTTGACCAGCTTCAATTAAAACCTCAGAATTTATGCTATCAACAACTTCTGCAATTTTCTCTGCCCGCATCTCATCTCTAATTACAAATCTCTCAGCATCCACTCTTGCAAATTTAATTGTCTTTTCAACCAATTCATCAAAATCTTTTTTGATAAAAGCCTCTTGATATTCTATCCAAGCTTTAGTAGCCTTTTTCTCCATCCTTCTTACTCTATCATCTCCGCCAACAACCCCATTTTCAATGAGTCTGTAAATTTCATTTAATTTTTCGAGATACGGCTCAATTTGAAGGATTTTTATGCCTTCTAAGTAGAGCTTCTTTAAGAGCTCTAAATAGAGGGAGTTGTATTTTGGAAACGTTGTGTCTATCTTATCAAGATACTCATTTTTTGGAATCTTTCCTTCAAAATAGCTAAAAAGCAACTCGTTAGGAGGTTCTTCCAAAATTATCACATTATACTTTACCGCCTCTTTTTCAAACTCCTCTATAAATTCAACTCTATGAGATGTAAAAACCACATTCATTTTTGACCACTATCATTAACTAAAAATACTTTAACGTACAAAGTCTTTTTGGTGGAAGAAAGAGATAGATTTGAAAGGCTGGAAGTCCTGGCACCAATAGATAAAAGGATCATCACCTACTTGATATTGTTCATAACCATTATAGTACTTTCAAGTGTGTTCATAACGCTCTATACTGAGTATTTGTGGTTTTTAAGCGTTAATTATGTAGAAATTTTTTTAACAACACTCTACTATAGGCTTTTAACCTTTACAATATTTTTTGCGATAAGTTTTTCAATTTTGTTTATCAACAACGTTGCAATAAGAAAGGCCTCCCAAGAATTTCTTGGAGAAGATGTCAAAATCCCACACCTCTTGGATTTCACCATATCTGCTATTTTTTCGTATGCAATGTCAAATAAGTGGCTTCAATTGCTTTACTTCAAGAATTCCACTAATTTCAACATTAAAGATCCAATTTTTAATATAGATGTATCTTTTTACGTTTTTAAACTGCCTTTTATAAACTCTGTCATAATTTTGACTTCTATAACGTTGGTAATATCTCTAATTATTTCCATAATAGCCTACGCATACATTTTTAGATGGGTTGAAAGTTTTGAAGAGCTAAAAGAATTGTTTCCGACAAATGGTTACATACATCTCTCATCCTTAATGCTTGCAATATTTTTTTTAACATCCGCATACTTCTATTTCCTGAGATTTGAGCTGCTAACATCTCCACATGGTGCCGTAAACGGTGCAGGATACACAGATGTTCTAATAAGAATTCCTGCATTATTTATCTCCTCCGCATTGGCAGTATTAGTAGGCATAGTAAGTTTCTATTTTGGTATAAAAAGAAATGTAGAGGTAGTTTTTACCATCATTTTCATATTTTTATTATTCACCCTAATTGCAAACGTCTTACTTCCATTTGGAATTCAAAAATTTCAGGTTGAGCCAAATGAGCTTACGTTAGAAAAGAAGTACATCGATTACAGTATAAAATTTACTCGAACAGCTTACGGTTTGGACGTCAAAAAGATGCCATACAACGTGGAAGAAAATCTCACAATCTATTCAATTGAAAGAAACAGAGGTACGATAGATAACATTAGATTATGGGATCACAGACCATTGCTTAATGTATACAAGCAAATACAGCAGATTAGAACTTACTATGTTATAAACGATGTCGATGTTGACAGATACTATGTTGATGGTAAATATACTCAAATAATGGTTTCTGCTAGAGAATTATCAACCGATTTGCTGCCTTCAAAGGCAAAAACGTGGTTGAATAAGCATTTGATCTACACCCATGGTTACGGAGTTGTCATGTCGCCAGTAAATGCTGTATCAAAAGAGGGTTTACCGGAGTTAATTGTCCACGATGTACCGCCAAAAGGCAAGATTAACGTAACCAGACCGGAGATATATTATGGAGAGTTAACAAAGAACTACGTTGTTGTGAATACCCTGCAGAAAGAATTTGACTATCCTGCAGGAGAAAAGAATGTTTTTACATATTACAATGGCAATGGAGGTGTTCCGGTAGACTCTTACTTTAAAAAGGTGCTTTTCTCCATCAAATTTAGCGATGTAAACTTATTTTTAAGCAATTATGTCACAGATAAAAGCAAAATAATGTTCCACAGGGAGATTAAAGATAGAATTTCAACTATTGCACCATTTTTAATCCTTGACAAAGACCCTTATATTGCCGTAATAAATGGCAGACTTTATTGGATTGTAGATGCTTACACAGTTTTAGATAAATTCCCATATTCAGCTAAGTACAACTTCTTCAATTACATAAGGAATCCCGTAAAGGTATTTGTTGATGCATACAATGGTACAGTGGATTTTTACATCGTGCAAAATGAACCTGTCATAAAAACGCTTGCAAAAGCGTATCCTTCTTTGTTTAAAAAAGAGATGGATGTGGAAAAAAGAAAACACATAAGATATCCAATTGACTTATTTAGAATTCAAGCTGAAATTTACGCAACATACCATATGGACGAGGCTGAGACTTTTTACAATCGAGAAGATGTTTGGGAAATCCCCCATGAAATGTACGAAGACCTAACGATCGAGATGGAGCCTTACTATGTTATCTTAAATCTACCCAAGAGTAATGAAACAGAATTCGTGCTAATGTTGCCCTTTACACCTAAAGGCAGGGACAACATAATTTCATGGATGGCTGCAAGATGCGACAAAAATTATGGGGAAATCGTTCTCTACGAATTTCCAAAAGGTAAGTTAATCTATGGTCCAATGCAGATAGAAGCAAGAATTGACCAGAATGCAGAAATTTCTAAGCTTTTCACTCTTTGGGGACAGGCAGGCTCAAAAGTTATTAGGGGCAACTTGTTGGTGATTCCAATTGAAAACTCGATAATTTACGTTGAGCCTGTATATTTAAGGGCAGAAAAAACACAGATTCCTGAGCTTAGAGGAGTAATAGTTGCGTACAATGAATATTTAACGATGAAAGAGACGTTAGATTTGGCATTAGAAGAGTTATTTGGAGTTAAACCTAAAATTGAAACTAAAACCAAAGATGTTAAAGAACTTGTTGAGGAATCTATTGAAACTTACAACAAAGCAATTGAGGAAATAAAGAAGGGTAATTGGTCGGGATTTGGTGAAATGTTAAATAAGCTCGGAAGGATACTAAATCAGCTAAATGAGAGCATAAAACGTAAGTAAATTATACAGCATCGATTTTCGAAACTTATGCCAGCAGTAATTGATGAAAGTAAATGTGATGGATGTGGAACTTGTGTTGAAGAATGCCCAATGGGGGCGATTGAGTTAAACGATAAAGCTAAGGTTGATGAGGAT
This sequence comes from Archaeoglobaceae archaeon, assembly GCA_021163065.1. Lineage (GTDB taxonomy): Archaea > Halobacteriota > Archaeoglobi > Archaeoglobales > Archaeoglobaceae > B5-G16. Next base: position 12,815 of record JAGGXN010000179.1, read on the forward strand.
ATTTGCACAGAATGTGGAACCTGCGTTGACGTTTGTCCAAATGAGGCTATAACCCTTGAATAATTTTAAATAATTTTAATTTTTTAATTTTTAAAAATTCAAAAAATTTGAAAATCAGTTAATACTCTTCTTCAAAATAGTATTCATCTTCAAATTCATCTTCTTCCTCAAATTCTTCCTCTTCTATTTCCAATTCATCTACGTCAAATTCTTCATTAGTATCAAGCACAAGTAATTTGCCCTCTTTGTAAATCATAATTGAGTTGCATAAACTACATTCTACTTCCACTCCATCGTACAAGTCTGTAAGCACTATTTCCTCCCCACAAGAAGGGCATTTTATAATTTTAACTGCCATCTTCCACTTGATTGATTTAATCAATTTAAGCTTTTCTACTATGCGGTAAAGTTAAACTCCATAAAAATCTAAAAATAAAGATGTTTTGTAATGAATTTCAGTTTTAAAACGATTTGATGTGAGTAAAGTTTTTAACACCACTATGTCAGCTTATTCGATGGCATCTCTAAAGGCTTACGTAATTACAAGAGCATTACTCGTAATACCGACTGTGTTAATTTTACTGACAGTAGTCTTCTTCATCCTAAGAATCCTGCCTGGAGACCCAATTGCTGCAATGGTTGGGCAAAAAGTACCGCCTGAAGTGATCGAAAAATTGAGAGAGGAGGTAGGATTAAATAAGCCAATATTTGTGCAATACTTCGAATATTTGTTCAACATTCTAAGAGGAGACTTTGGAAGATCCATGATTTGGGGTAAACGTCCTGTAATTGATGAAATAATGGTTAGATTTCCTGCAACACTTGAATTAACAATTTTTGGATTTACTTTAAGTGTTATAATCGGCGTTATTACAGGAGCTATTGCTGCATTCAAGAGGGGCAGCAAAATTGATGCGTCAATGAGGGTTTATAGCATAATTGCATATACACTGTTTATCCCCTGGTTTGGCATGCTTTTACAAATGCTATTTGGTGTTTACTTTAAAATACTCCCAATAGGTGGTAGAATAACTCCTGGAAGTAAGCCTGCAACAATAACATCGCTATATGTATTAGACAGCATACTAACGCTGAATTTCAACGCATTAGCAGATTCTTTATCTCATCTTCTGCTTCCATCTTTAGTTTTAGGAATTGTTCTTTCTGGAGCATATACAAG
>JAGGXN010000064.1 GCA_021163065.1 Archaeoglobaceae archaeon
GGTAATTACCTCCCTCTATCAAACCTGTAGACTCTGTTATCACATCATAATTCTTATAATCAAAAGCGTGGATGGAGGAAAAATAGATTAATTTTTCTACGTGGGTTTTTCTTATTGCTTCGAGAAGGTTCTTGGTCCCCTCTACATTTACTTTTTTTACATATTCGCCTTTGCTTTTCGTGACAGTTATAGTAGCCGCAGTATGAATTACTATATCAACGCCCTTTAGTGCATCAACCAGACTTTTCTTATCAAGAACATCTATTCTTGCTATCTCACAACCGATCCCATCGAGTCCAAGCATGGATTTATGCACTAAAGCTTTTACTTTAAAGCCAGATTCCAGAAGCTTAGCCACCAGATTTACTCCAACGTGTCCAGATGCCCCTGTAACGGCAACAACCACTCCCACTTTGCAAATTTACCGAAAAACTTCAATATTTCATATTAATAGACTCAAGCATAAAAGCACAAAGAGAATAAACACGAAATTTATATATAAACTCTTTTTACGCTTTTTCAGCAATAGCAGAAATAGGTCAAGTCAAAAATGCTATGTAAGTTTACCCTCCTATTAACAATATATTCCCAACGACCAAGCTTACCTGCCTCTATGAAGCGCCAGCGTAATGGTGGTCAGGTGGGGAGATTTGTTAGACATTGGTATCATGAAAATAGTACCTTTCTCTTCTTCCAATAAACGTAGTTTGGCCACATCCAAATTAGCCCCAAAAAAATAGCCTTGAAAAAGAGTCGAGCCACCAATTTCGCATAGCTTTCAATGTTTGGTGTTAATATTGGAATTGTCCCTGTTATGTATTCAATTATTATTATTACCCAGTTCCATTTCCACGCCCAAAGTCTTCTGTGATGAAGGCCATATGCTACGACGAACTGAAGAATAGAAACTGGAATCAAGAAGACCCAAAGTGACGGAACAGCAAACAACATCAAAAGTTGCAAAATACCACCTACAGGTAAGCTGAAATAATTCCAAAACTTTAACCATTTCGTTCCAAGTGAAGAAGTATTGACATCTGAACGAACAGGTTTTTCCTGGGAAGAGATCACAGATGTCCGGTCTTCAAGCATGTTATTACCATTGATGGTATGGCCACAGTTAGAACAGAGTTTAGTATTGTCTATTAGTTTCTTGCCACACTCTGGACAATGCATTTGAGCTCCTTGTGCTTTGGATTTTTCCACTTGCTTTTCAAGCTCCTCAGCTTCTTTAGCCTGCCCTGTATCGTGATAGAGTTCAGGTATTGGTGGTAAGTACTCCTTGAAGCTCCCCCACACCTGACTGTAGAGCTGTTCTGCTCGGTCGTACTCCCCCAGTGCTTCATAAAGCTCGACCAGTTTGTGAAGGATAAAAATCGCTCTAGGATTGTCTGGTCCCAGGTACTTCTCAAAGATCTCCACTGCTTGTCTGTAGAACTGTTCTGCTCGGTCATATTTGCCCTGGGCTACATAAAGATCAGCCAAGTTGTTCAAGCTCTCAGCTACATCGGGATGGTCTGGTCCTAGGGACATTGCCCAGATTTCCATCGCATGCTTATAGAGGGTCTCGGCCATGGAATACTTGCCTTTGGCTTTGTAGAGTTCGGCCAGGTTGTACAGGCTCGCCGCAACAGCGGGATGGTTTGACCCAGCGTTCCACTCGGCGATCTTCAGCGCCTTTTTCGCCACCATTATAGCACGATCGTATTCGCCGGCGCGATAGAGTTCAATCGCCTCTTGGTGGAGGGTCTCCCACTCGATGCCGGCACTTCGAGCATAGTAAGGGGTGGATTCGATCATTTAGTGCTCCTCCTGTATAGATCTTTTTGGTTAATTTGCCGCAGGCCTATGGGGCACAGACTTTCTTTCATAAACCTAAAGTTTCTATACGGTCTACAAAACTCATAACATTACACGTTTACAGCAATAAAACTGCAATAAAGTTTGGCCGATGCTTATGTGTCTTTTTGAAATAACGTTGGCTGACCACTTTGTATTTTTCTCGAAATTATTTTCAGTTCATTCTCCATCCAATCAATAAATTTGTTAGTAAATCTTACACCCTTAGGTTTACCTTTATATTTTTCTATAATGAACTTTTCTGAGTAAACATCAACTGGTATGTAAATATTATTTTTCTTTTCTAGTAATTTTTTGTCAACCAAATATTTATATAAATCGCTACTACTTTTAAAACGATAGGGTATCCTTTTATTTGAATGCAACCATTCGATTGCTTCGATTTCGCAAGATAAATTTTTCCTTAAGTACTCGATTACCTCAGATGCCGAATATCCATTATTTTCTCTAAATATATACTCAATTTCCTTCTTATTAATTTTTTTAAGTTCTAGAAATTTATTTTTTGGTGTTAGAAAAACTTTAGTTTTTTTCTTTAATTCTATTGCTCTTAATATATTGCTATAACTTCCTTTGCTTTTTCCATCCCAAATTATTAAACAGTAATTACAATCTTTTGTCATAGCCTCATCTTTTTGTTTCTGTTTTTCAACTTCTTTTTTTATAGTTGGATCAACAAGTATCTTTTTAAAGCCAAACTTCTCACTTGCTTTATTCCTTGGTTTATCGAAAATAGAATAAACTGTAACGTTAAAATACTGCTTTTCTAAACAATAATATTGGACAAGTTTGTCAACACCATTAGCATCACCTATTAATATTTCAAATTCTTGGGAGATAATCTTATCTATAGATTTTAAAACTTCCTTTGGAAGCTTTTTTATTGAAATTGATCCAGAAATAAAAACTTTTTCTTTCATCTTTTTGTTCTCGTTTTCGTTAAAGTTAATACATATACGTCTTGAACTCCACCCTTTTCATATAATAATTTCGTTATTTCTCTTAATGTCGCCCCAGACCTGTATAGGTCATCGAAGAGAAGGACCTTCTTGCCTCTATAGCGTAAATCTTTTATCCCAAAAGCATCTTTTAAAATCTTTTCTCGCTCATCTGGATCAGAAATATCCTTTAACTGTTCAGTTTTTTTCTTTTTATACAAATAATCAAAATCCACAAAAATATTTAATGCCTTACCTACTTCCTTAGCTATTTCGTAAACCGGTTGTTTAGTTCTATCTAAGTTTGAAGGAGGTACAGGTAATATCGCACTTAAATAAGGTGTTACAAGCCTTGTGTTCAAGAATTCCACAACTTTCTCTGCTAATATTGCAATTTGGGAAAAATCATTATGATATTTTAGTCTATGTAAAGATTCTCCCGTTTCTGTATATGTTGTATCAAATGTACCATCGCCAAGAGGGATGCTACTAAGTGTATGTAATTCAATTGCCCAACCAGCTTTCCAGTTTCCATTTAAATATATCTCGTTCATAGTAATACACTCCACATAATGATTAGTATAGCCTGTAAAAAACGCTTGCAAATATTTGACTTAAGCGGATTCTTGCCTGCGTTTTTGGCCAGGTCTATTGTATAGTTAGTCAGTCCCTTGTGATTATTTACCATTTAAAAACCAAATTTGAACAGTAGTGTTAAAAGTGAACTACCTACAAATAATAGAATCAGTATTAAAAATACCAGGTTCATCTTTTGATTTTTTTCTTGTTTCTCTTGCAGAATAGAAATCTTAGAATTGAATTCATCTTTTAAATTCTTCTCAATAGTTTCAAATCTTCCAAATATATTTTGTATTGCTGTATTGATACCGGTAACCGAATTATCCAGCTTATCAAGGCGAGTAGGGAAATCAACTTTATCTAATCTGCTCATTAAAATATTAACAGCGTTTAATAATTTCTGTGCAGATTCGTTCAATTTCTTTGATTCAGAAATTGTAGCTTGGGCAGCGTTCTTAGACTCTTCAATCATCTCCGATGCAGATTTTAGCTTTGATAACTCTTCTTCAAACTCAGCCAATTCTTTGTTGATCTCGTTTAATTCGTTCATAGTTAAAATCCCCTAGAAATTTTTTGTTGAAATTCTTTAACCAAGTTTTATGCTCTTTTAATATTTCAATATCGAGATATATTCTGAGCGTTGAATCATAAGATATTATAAACTTATAAAATATTGATAAATTTATTAAATACTTTTTATGTGACCACCCTTTTAAGTCTTTAAATAAACGCCAACCATTATGA
>JAGGXN010000121.1 GCA_021163065.1 Archaeoglobaceae archaeon
CATTGCGGCCACCTAAACTTAATGCTCCAGAGCAGCCATCACAACATCAGCGTTGTACTTCTTAATTATGTATCTCGTTCTTCCTCTACCTTTCCTTCCCATGACAATATCGATCAGCCTTAGCCTTTCAAGCTTGTTGATTATTTCGTAGAATCGGGTGTAACTCATGTTTACCTCAGCTTTTAGGATTTTGTAAACTTCGCCAGAATTCACATCTCCTTTGATTGAATAGATGATCTTGAGAGTTTCTCTTTCATCCGAGTTTAGAGCTGAAATAGATTTGGCAAGGAAAACTTTAGCTCCACCTTCATAAACCTTTTCAACATCTTCAACCTCAACTTTTCTTGAAGCTCTTCTCTCAGCCTCAATTCCTGCCATTCTTAAAAGATAAATACCAAAGCGTAAATCACAAACCTTAGTTGTCAATTCAACTATTTTATCAAAAGCTTCATCTGTCATCGCTCCTTCATAAAAGCCAAGCTCAACTCTTTGCATTAAGATGCTTCTGATTTCTTCCTCATCGTACAAAGGGAAGTAAATTTCATCAGGATGGAAAATTGCTCCAGTTTTCATGTCAAGCATGACTCGTTCGGTCGTTGCTGCAACAATACCAATTTTAACCGAATATTCTTCATGAGCTTTTAAAAGAGTGTAAAGGATGTCATTGGCTGCGTCATCGTCCAAGAAGTTGAAATCATCGAAGGCAACGATCAGAGCTTTCCCATCATCAGCGAGTTTCTGGCAGATAGAATCGTAAAGCCTCGTTATCGATATGCCTGTCTGGGGAGGCTGATGCTTGCATACTCGCTCAAATATCCTTGCCATAACCTTGTAGGCTGATCTCGCTAAAGGACAGCGAATGTAAGCTGTATAAGCGTAATCGCTTATTTCATTCAGGATCGTTCTCATCGCCGAAGTCTTGCCAGTTGCTGGCGGACCAAAAAGAAGGGTGTGAATGGGAGTTGAATTTCTTAATGCTGGTCTTAGATTCGCTGCTAATGCTGTTAATTGCTTATCTCTGTGCAGTAGGACTTCAGGTAAATAATCGGGGTCAAATACAGTTTCATCCTTAAATAGTGTTTCGTCCCATCGTAAATACTTCATTTAGCTCCTCCTCCAGTTCTGCTCTCATTTCTTATCCTTTCAATCTCAGCCTTAAGCATTTCAATCTCCCTCTGCATTCCCATGAAGATTTTGACAAAGCTTGGATTGGTTAGCTCATTTAACGCCTCAGCCTTCCTCTTTTCCCATTCCTCAACTTCCTGTATTGCTCCTTCTGTCAATGGAAGTCCACACCTTGAGCAGAATCTGGATGTTGCTGGATTCACTTGCATACAGCGAGAACACTGTATAACTTCCAGATCCTTGTTATTGTTGTTCGTCTTTATGCCATGCATTTTCAAAATGGCTTCATCAACATCCTCGCTTGCCAAATGCACATAGACACCAACCATCTTGCTACCATTAATCCAGCCCATGTATTTTGCTCCAATTGTTTCAGGAACTTTCGCAAGAAGTCTCGTAGCTCTTGTGTGTCTGAACAAATGTGGGTAGATCCTTTTCTTTATTCCAGCTCTTTTACATATCCTCCTCAGCTGTGCATGCAAATCTTTGTAGACCATTGGCTGTAAAGCTCTGCTGCCGGAAAGCTTAATCCATAAAGCTGCTTCGGAATTATCCTTCATTGGATGATCTGAGAGCCATTCAGAAAGATACCTTGCCGAATAAACTACTCTGAGTTTCCTTCTAATAGTCTTGCTCTTCGGCAGCCATATTATTGCTCCATAGTCATCGAACGATACATCCTTTATTCTCATTGAGCCAATTTCACCAATTCTTGCTCCAGTCTCATAAAGTAGGGAGATTAAAGCCCGATCTCTTGAACTCATGCATGCTGACATAATTCTTTCGAATTCTTCTTCTGTAATCAGATCCTGTGGAGAGAGATTTTTGTCTCCACATTTTTTAGAGAGAACCAGCTAACAATCTCTTCTTTTCCAAGCCATTTAAAGAACTTCTTCAGGGTTTTCTTAACCTCCTCGAAAGAATTCTCGGATATTCTTCCACTTTCAACTTCTGCCTTGAAGTGGTTGATCGTTCTTCTCACGTCCTTTCTATCCCATTCGTCAATTTTCTTATCAACAACATAGAGTATCTTTCTCAACCAGAGAATGTAGGAGTACATCCTGTGAACAGTCAGCCCTTCAGCGAGCATATCTTCTGCAAACTCCTCTATAACTCCATAGCTTTCGGGATGTTCTTCCCTAAGCAATTCAAGCTGTCTTCTGTAGTATTTGTCAGCTGAGTGGAACATCTGTACTCTGTTACCATTGCCATATTTTACTTTAGACCCCTTTCTGAAAGTCGAATGGGTGTTGAACTCGAAGTCTGTACGCCCAGCCCCGGCGTTGTATAAAATAAAAATTCAATCTGTAGCATCAATTAGGATATTTTAGCTAACACTTTTCATCGGACTATGCTAATTATACTTTGGACAATTTTACCTTTATATAAAATAACCAACACAATCATACCTAGTATCAAAAAGGCCATGTTTGCAGCAGAATTGGAGGATTTAATAATTCTAAAAGCAATTTTACGCTTATAAAATGGATAAAAAGGAGTGAGAGGTCTATGGGTTAGTAAATCGCCAAATATGTGAGACATAACTCCAAGAAATTCACCTAGAAATCCAATAATGAAATCTCTAAAGATTTCAAATGTAAAAAAACCGGTTAAAACGCCACACAGTATGGCAAAGACTACCGTATGTGAAAAGCCTCTATGTTCACTCATCAAAAATAATAGGTAAAAAGAAAAGGGGATAGCAAAGATTGTAAAGTTTCTGTGCTGTATAAAGACAGGAATTACGAGGATAGTAGACATTGCAGTTAAAAGTCCAAACAACTTTTTCATACCATATCTTTGCAAGTGCATATCATAATCTGGCACCACAGAAAAGATTAGCGAAATTACTAAAACAGTATTATTCCAAAAATTGAAAATAAAACTGAATGTGGAAAAAAGCAGTAAAGTTAATCCAATATGTCCTTCTCTATGCACTATTTAATCTCTATCGATTTTCTTTTAAGTTTTTCTGTTTTCAGGATTATTGTTTGTATTAAACTATCAAACAAAGTTGCAATAAATGTTTTGATAATTAAAATTTGACCTTAAACTTATTTCCTTTAGTTGTTATAAGACCATCTGTGTTTACTCTCAAGGTTTTAATTCTTTGTTAGTTGGAGGAATTAATTCTACAACATTGTGTGCTATCAAAGGTTTTGAAGCTCATTTGTAAACGTGATCTTTTGTTCACCAACAGCTAAAAATTGTATAAATCTTATTAAATAGAACTACTCTAAAATTTACCCATTCTCGATTAAATATAAAAATTTAAAATTTAGTTTATTCCATATTCTGAAGTTGAGAAGCTATTTTTTCAAAGTAATCCAAGCTTTCTGGGTTAATCAAAGCCCCTTTGTTTGTAACTGGCCTTCCGTGAAGTATGTTTTTCACAGCTATTTCGACCTTCTTCATATTAACGGTATACGGTATATCCGGAACTTCGAATATTAATGCAGGAACGTGTCTTGGTGAGGCTTTTCTTCTAAGTTCGCTCTTTATTTTTGCTTTTAAATCTTCAGTTAGCTTGTATCCCGGTTTTAACTTCACAAAAAGGATTAGTCGTTGGTCACCCTTCCACTCCTGCGATGTTGCCAGAGAATCTTCTATTTCTGGCAATCTTTCAACGACGTTATATATTTCTGCGGTTCCTATTCTAACTCCAGCGATCTTCAATGTTGCATCCGACCTACCCAAAAAGGTTATTCCCCCTGTCTTTGAATGGATAATTATGTAGTCTCCATGTCTCCACACGTTCTTACCAAGGTGTGCATAAAATTCAAAATATGTTTCGCGATATTTTTTGTAATCTGGATCGTTCCAGAAGTATATGGGCATCGATGGCGATGGAGCCTCGCATACGAGCTCTCCTGGTTTATCAAAAATTGGGTTTCCGTTCTCATCGTAGGAGGCAATTTTCATTCCTAAAGCTGGAGCTTGAAGCTGACCAGCATAAACTGGTAGTATTGGTGCACCTGCACAGAAGCACCCATTTATATCTGTCCCTCCTGAAATTGAATTAAACCAAAGATCCCTTTTTATGTTTTCATAAACCCATCTAAATCCTTTAGATGAAAGTGCTGAGCCGGTTTGGGATATCTCACGCAAGGATGATAAATCGAACTCGTCACCAGGTTTAGCCCCGGCGTGCATAAGTGTTTCAATGTACGTTGCAGAACAACCAAAGATGGTAACTTTTTCTTCTTGAATCAGTTTAAACATCGTTTTCCAATCTGGATATAGTGGGTTTCCATCATAAAGTACGATCGTTGCTCCAACTGCTAGGGAACTCATTAACCAATTCCACATCATCCAACTTGGAGATGTTATATAAGTAATCGTATCAGCTCTCTTTAAATCTGTGTGTATAATCAACTCTTTAAGGTGGTTTACGAGTACACCTCCAACGCTCTGAACCATACATTTTGGTTTTCCAGTTGTTCCAGAGCTGAACATTATATAGACGGGGCTTTCTGCTGGAACCTGTTCAAACTCAATTTTAGTGTCAGACGACAAAAATTCGTCGTAAAGAACTGCCTTTGGAATTTTAGATAAATCTACGTCTTCTTTCATATAAGGTAATACAACAACTTTTTCAATTGAATCCACTGCCTCGACAACCTCTTTGAAATTTAGATCAAAACCTTTACCCTTGTACGTGTATCCTGCAACGGTGAAAAGAATTCTCGGTTTTAATTGTCCGATTCGATCGATAACTGCAAAGCTTCCAAGTTCAGTTCCGCAGGAGGACCATACTCCCCCTACACTCGTTGTTGCTAGCATTGCAATACAAGTTTCTGGAATGTTGGGCATGTAAGCACAAATCCTGTCTCCAGGTTTAATTCCAAACTCTCTTAGAGCGTTTGAAAGTTTTGCAACTCTCTTGTGCAGATCAGTATAACTAATCTTCTCCACCCTGCCCTTTTCATTTCTGAAAACGATAGCAATATGGTCATCTTTATATCTCAATAAGTTTTGAGCGAAGTTTAACTTAGCTCCAACGAACCATCTTGCACCGGGAAATTTACTTAGATCATCAACAACCGTATCATATTTTTTTGTACTTATAACCCCTGTAAACTCCCAAATCGACTCCCAAAATTGGGGAATTTCTTGAATTGACCATTTATAGAGGTCCCAGTAAGAGCTTAGGTTTAACCCAAACTTTTCATTCACAAATTCTATGTATCTTGTTATATTTGCATCTTTGACGACACTTTCCGATGGTTTCCAGAGTAACTCATACATTCTATATCACCTTAACAAAAACTAAACTAATTTTTATTTAACTCTTGCTTTTTTGTATTTTTTTTATCATTAACAATTTGCTATTCATCAAAACCATATTCGCCAATTAGTGGAACAAATCTAACAGCACCCCAGTTCTTTTTCTTTACGTTGCCATTTTCATCCTTTTCCACTACGTATAAATGTTGTGTAAAATTTCCAACGGGAATTACAAGCTTGCCCCCAGGTTTTAGCTGCTCTATTAGAGGCTCAGGTATCTTTGGGGCAGATGCAGTTACGTAGATTTTATCGTATGGGGCTTCCTTTTCATAACCTTTGCTACCATCCCCTACTACAACTAAGACGTTGTCATAACCTAAGGTTTCCAAATTTCTCTTAGCCATTTCAGCCAACTCAGGAATTCTTTCAATGGCTATAACTTTGCCATCCTTTCCAACAATTTCAGCTACAACAGCAGCATGATAGCCACAACCAGCACCAACTTCCAGCACTTTATCTCCTTTCTTTAAATCCAAAAGCTCGCACATGATTGCGACCATGTGTGGAGCGCTAATCGTTTGCCCTTTACCAATTGGCAACGGAGCATCGACGTAAGCTTCACTTCTATAAGCCGGAGGTACAAAAAGATGTCTTGGAACCTTTTTCATAGCCTCAACTACTTTATCACTCAAATTAAGTTCATATCTAAGCCTTTCAATCAATTTTTCTCTCTTTTTTCCAAATTCATTAGTTTCCATATTTCTTCAGCCTTTTTTATGTCTCTCTTTGTATTTATGTTTATAGCATCTTTACATTTAATTTTATAAATTACTTCATCCTGCCAGTCATCGATAAAATATCCATCGATTATATTAATTCCAATCGGTTTTTTGTAAACTGTCTGCAAGGCTTTTGTCTGAGATTTAAAGTAAAAGTCAACAATTTCGTTGATAAGACCGTCTTTAAAAATAATTACGTCAGATGACGCAACAATTAGGGGTTCAAAAAGCCTTAGTTGCTTAACCGCCTCCATATAATCCTCAACGAAACCTTCTCCCTTAGCTTTGTAACAATCAATCCCCTGCATTTTTAGATAAGTTTCAGTTTTTTCAGTGTATTTTGATGTTACAGCTATTACATCAAATTCAATTAAATTATCAAGCATGTGATCAACCAATTTTTTCCCTAAAACCTCAACCAAGGGTTTTTCACCCATTCCAAGCCTTTTGCCTTTACCGCCACACATCAGCAAGGCTATCATTAAAGCGTGTACGTAACTCTGTAAAAAAAACTTGGTTGAAAACAAACTCAACTCCGAAATTTCAATTAATACTAGCAATTACATCAATTATTACAAGGTTGCGTGGGTGAAGTATACATCAGTTACAGCTAGCTTACGGTTAGGATAGCGTTATCGTAGAATTTCTTCAAGAACATAAAAATCGCAACAAATATAGTCACGAGCATTAGTGTAATTGCAACCTTTGAATGTTCTTGTAAGAAAATTGAAACAAATATCGCTAAATATGCTAAAGAAATCGCAGAAAATATCAGTCTTAATGTTAATCTGTCTATGGAATTCACGCTGAGCGTAAATGTTAAATTCTCAATTATATATTTTTAGCTAAGTGGGGTCGTGGCGTAGCCAGGAAGCGCGGCGGGCTCCAGCGGCGTGATGAATGATGGGTCTGCTGAGTTGTGATGACCCGTTGGAGCACTGACCCGAAGAGACCCGCCAGTCGTGGGTTCAAATCCCACCGGCCCCATTGCAATAATAGACACTCATGTATATTTTTGTAGAAATAGTCAGATAATTCTTTTAAAGCTTAACAGATTTCTCAACTTTATAATATCAAAAATGGAAATTTGCTAATAAAAATATAGATGAACGAAATAGCCTATCTCAAAAATCTGTCTCCACTTTCTCAAAGTTTTTCCAGGATGTTCTGAAAACACTATGTCACCCGAGATCTTCTCTGCTAAAAATTTTATGTCCATGAAATTCAATTTAGCAAATCCTATATAAA
>JAGGXN010000159.1 GCA_021163065.1 Archaeoglobaceae archaeon
ACATAGGGAAATACTACCATTGGTAACAACCTTAACTCATTTCTTAAGTTCTTTTGTAGAATTTCTAATACTGATACCAATCATTATTGTATTGAGTGGTAAAATAGGGTGCTATATTTTATTACTTCCAATTATACATTTGATTTATTTAATCTTCATGTATGGATTGAACCTTTTTTTATCTTCTATCACAGTATACTTTCAAGATTTAAACCAGATATGGGAGGTTGTAGTAAATGTTTTGTTCTTTGCAAGTCCAATAGTGTATCCTATTAAAGTAATTCCTGAAAAGTACTTAAGCATTTACATGCTCAACCCATTAACGAGATTTATCGAAATTTATCGAGACATAATGATATACAACAAACTGCCCAGCATTGAAAACTTGATGTATGTAACTATAGTTTCACTATTGATTTTTATAACAGGTCATTTGTTTTTTATAAAAATTCAGAGAAAGTTCGGTGAAGTGTTGTAAATGATCTTACTCAACAACGTCTCTAAAAAATTTAAGTTGCCTGTAGAGAGAAGAAATACGCTGTTTGAGGAAATAGTTTCGTTTTTAAGCGGTAAAAGAAATTTTGTGGAATTCTGGGCATTGAAAAATGTTACCTTAAGCATTCATAAGGGTGAAATCTTTGGAATAATGGGGTTAAATGGTTCTGGAAAGTCAACCTTGTTGAAGATAATCGCTGGAGTCTTGTATCCAGACTCGGGCGAGGTTAAGGTTAAAGGCAAGGTAACACCAATTCTTGAACTTGGTGTTGGATTTAATCCAGAATTGACTGCTAAGGAGAACGTATATGTCTATGGCGTTATAATGGGTATGAAGAAAGACGAAATTAAAATGAAATTTGATAAAATTTTTAAGTTTGCAGAGTTGGAGAAATTTAAAAATATGAAATTGAAAAATTTTTCATCTGGCATGTACGCTAGATTGGCATTTGCAACAGCCATATTTACTGAACCAGACATACTGCTTATAGATGAAGTTTTAGCTGTGGGCGATATCAATTTTCAGAGGAAGTGCATCGAAAAAATTAAAGAGTTAAATGAAAATGGAACTACAATAGTTATTGTCAGTCACAGCCCCGAAATGATAGCTGAAATGTGCGATAGGGTTATGGTACTTGAGAATGGGGTTGTAAAGATGATTGGTGATGCAGGTAAGGCTATTGAAGCAATGTTGAATGATCAGACTGCAAATATTAGCCATTTAGGGGGGAGTCGATGAAACACAAAATAGATACTCTAATTGTAGAAACTGTAGGGTTTTGTAATTTAAAGTGCATAATGTGTCCGACAAGAAATTACGCTACTGGAAAAGTTTTGATATCCGATGAAATTTTTAAGAAAGTTATTGAAATAGTCAAAAAACATGACATCAAAATTATCGACATGACTGGGTGGGGTGAACCGTTACTCGATTCTAAGCTTGAAGAGAGAATTGCCAAAATTAAAGAATTAAAAAAGCATATGACAATTGGATTCACCACAAATGGTACTCTTCTCACTAAAAAAAGAATTGAAAGAATACTTGAAGCAGTGTTACTTGGAGGACTGTAATGAAATGGCATTCTTTTATTGAGAAAATCGCTCCGATTGGAACGAGAAGACGAGAATGGTATGATTTAGGAATTAAAGGGTTGAGAATTTTGGTTAATGAGGGATTCAAGAGTTTTTGGAAAAATTTTCTTACATATATACACAACGAAAAGTTCTCAAAGATAAACAATTTTGTTAATAACCAGTGGTTTTTTGAACAGGTTTTTAAACAATATAGTGTAAAAAAGAATAATAGCGAATCGATGCCGAAGATATCAGTAATAATAGTTTCTTTTAATTCAGAAGATACAATAAAAGATCTCATAAATTCAATTGCAAGTAGCAGTTATCCAAACAGATTGATGGAGGTTATAGTAGTTGATAACGATTCTAAAGATAGAACTCTTCACATATTAAGTGAGTTAAAAAGCAAAATGGCCGATGTCGGATTAAAAATAAAAGTAATTGCAAACAAGAAGAATTATGGATTTGGAAAAGCTGTAAATTTGGGTATAAAACATTCCGATAATTCATCAGAGTATCTACTTTTATTAAATTCAGACTGCCGATTGTATCCTGATACAATTCAAAAACTTGTTCTCGCTGCCATGTTCTCTAGACACATGGGCTATTGCCTTTGGGAAGCAAGACAACTACCTTTTGAACACCCGAAGATTTACAATCCTGTTACTTTGGAGACCTCATGGGCGTCAGCAGCAGCCTGTTTAGTGTGTAAAGAAGCGTTTGAAGAAATAGGCGGGTTTGATGAAAATATTTTTCTTTATCTTGAAGATGTGGATTTATCGTGGCGTCTAAGATTGAGAGATTATAAATTGATGTATGTCCCCTCTGCCCGTGTAGTACATTTGACAAATCCCAAAAATGTGAAGCCAAGTCAATATTATAATACTGTATTATATCAATTTTATTTAAGATACAAATATGGTGATATAGCAGATATCTTTGATTGGTACTTAAAATATTTCTATATATTAAAAAAATCAACTAACAAATTGCATAGAGAAAAATTAAAACTATTTGGACAATTTATTAGACATGTCCCTCTAATTCCCAAAGCAATGCTTTTCAGAGTAAAAACAAGAAAAAATTTAAAATCATTTAAACCAAAATTTATAAATTATGATTTTGAAGTGCATCGCGTTGGTGCTGATTTAAATATACATTATGACACAATTCTCTCCAAAAACTTGCCAAAGGTCTCCATTATTGTAAGAACAGTAGGTAGAAAAGGCTTTCTCAGTGAAGCTCTGATGTCAATAAAAAATCAAACTTACCCAAATATAGAAACAATCGTTGTTGAAGATGGTCCAAGTACTGTTAAGCCAATTATATTTAAATTCAAGAAACTTGATATGGATGTGAAATACTACTATTTGAGTAGAAGACATGGTAGAACTTTCGCGGGAAATTTTGGTTTGTCCAAGTGTTCAGGAGATTATATAATGTTTTTAGATGAAGACGATTTACTATATGCAGATTGTGCAGAAACAATGGTTCATTTCATTACTAAAAGCTCTAAGTATAAGTTGGTTTATTCTCTGGCCTTTGAGGTTCCAACAGAAGTAATCTCTGAAGAACCGTTGGAATATGTTGAATATGGCTACCGAGTAGTTTATAATGAGGATTTCGACAGAAGAGTGCTCCTCCATCATAATTATATACCCATCCAATGTGCTTTATTTGATAGGATGTTATATGATAAATTTGGTGGGTTTGATGAAACATTAGAGGTTTTAGAGGATTGGGATTTATGGATAAAATATTCGAATTATACTGATTTTCTTAAAATACCAAAAGTATTATCTTTGTATAGAGTGCCACGTGACGAACACAAAAAATATGAAAGACAACGAAAATTTGATGAGTGGTATTGGGTTGTTAGAGCTAAGTGGGAAAAGTTAGCACCTGAATATAGGAGGTGAGAATTCATGAGATTTATTTTGCATATAGGCCTCCTAAGACTGTGTTTCGGCTATTCAGGATTTTCTGTGTAAGCACGGATAAGTTATTACACAATTACTCAATGTTATCCAGAAAGCGGTAGAGCTGGAGATCTGTTTAAATATAAACATTTAAATACCTGTTCATGTACTTTTTACTTAATGTTTTACCTAATGGGGAAAATTGTATGGAGAACTAGCAGATGCTAAAAACCCTAAAAACTCTCTAATGTCTTCTCTAATGAATGAATAAAAAATACAAACCAAATAAAGTTATCATTAGTGCTGACACTTTCTTATTTTAATATAAAAGATATTATGATGTTCAAAAAGTCTTACAGATTTCCAGTAACAGTTATCCTGTGCTAGTTAAGAGGCAAGGCAAAATATACTCGTAGAATCACTATATCAGCAGATGCCCGTTACTACGATGCAAAAGTATTTAGGTGGTTTCCATAACTATTCTCAATAATGTTGTTTTGAGAGGATAGTTGAAAGAGAAAAAATAGAACTACTATACATACTTATCACATTGGAAAGAAGTTTTTCCTAGGAAACCAAAATAATCCCCACAAATCTATGATAGAAAAACTATTCCCCGAAGGAAACATAATTCTCGACTTCTTATCAGCCTTAGGAATAGACATGCCAGAAGCAAAAGCAGCGAAGCTTGTATGGAAGATAACAAAAGTTTGTTTGAGAGTTTTAATAATTCCTCATCCTGTTTAAAACAATGATGGTAGAATTTCTCGATGCAATAGTTATTTTTACAGTATGATGAAGCTAAACCTCCAATGTCGTCTTTTTCAAACACTTTAACTTCTGCATGTTCTTTCAAGCTCATCGCAGCACTTAATCCCGTTAAACCAGCACCGATTATTGCAATTTTCATTTAGCCAAGTAATGGTTGAGAATAAAAAATTCTTGCTATTGAAAACATTACTAAATAAAATAAAACTTATAATGAAATTAAACGTGATTCTTGTCAAAATAGAGGGGGTTGCCACAAACCTTGAACGAAGTTAAAAAAACTATATCAAAATAATATAAAAATTAAAAGTCTCTCAAAACATTTGGAATGTATTCATAATGCATACCCAAAAACACACCAGCAAACCTAGCAACGTTATAAACTAAAGCATACGGAACCCAGATTTTATGATTTTTGAGCAAATATTTCATTTCACCAACAAAATACGATAATCCTTTAGATGTAACTTTACCAGAACCACATATTTGCTTCATTGCAACACCATCATTAAATCTACGTCTAAAAGTAGAAATAATGGAATAGTTGTGAGAGTGGTAAACTATTGCTTTAGGCTCATACACAAGTTTGTAGCCGGATTTTAAAACATCTATAGCCCATTTCTTATCTTCAGCCATTATTATACTTTCATCAAAATTTATCTTTTTCCAGACTTCCTTTTTCATTGCAGAACAAACATCTGAAATGTAAACGTTTGAAACGTAAAAATCAACCAAATTCCCAAGATCACTGGAAGTAATCACTTTTCTTTCCTCAGGGTAGAAATATAGATAAAAGAATTTCTCCATGGGCTTAGCGTTCGGATAAGCAATCTGCCTCCCATAGACTCCTGCAATTTCATCATTTTCCAATGGTTTGATTAGATTTTCTAAAAATTTGTTGTCTATAGGTAAAGCATCTTGAGTAATGTAGATCAAATAATCTCCTTTAGCTATTTTAGCACCTAAGTTTCTTGTTTTACTATGATGGAACTCTTCAGGTTTTATTTCGTGTATCCTACAACCGTATCTTTTAGCAATTTTCAGGGTTCCATCTACTGATCCAGAATCGATTACTATAATTTCAAAATCCTGATAACTTTGATTACCCAATTTTTTCATTAGCTCCTCAAATCTACTTCCAGCATTTTTTGTTAGAATGATTACACTTGCATCCATAACTTACAATGATTTTGTATTCACGGTTTTATTTTTACCTATTTCTAAATTTTTTACTTTTATGCCATACCAAACCATTAGAAACCATAGAAAGCAAAATTTATAAAAACAAATATTAAATATCTGTAGTGTCATGAAGGCTTTAATCTTGTCTGGTGGATACGGAACTCGTTTAAGGCCGTTGACGTATTCTCAGCAAAAGCAACTCATTCCCGTGGCTAATAAACCGGTTTTATTCTATGCAATAGAGGATGTAATTGAAATAGGGGTTAAGGAGATCGGAATAATTCTTGGTCCAAATAAGGAACAGGTTATTGAGACTGTTAATTCTAAAAACTGGAATGTTGACATTGAGTTTATCTACCAAGGTGAACCAAAGGGACTGGCTCATGCAATCCTCGTTGCTGAAGAATTTTTAGATGATGACGAATTCGTAATGTATCTTGGTGATAACATTTTAAAAGATGGAATAACAAATCATGCTCAAAAATTTAAAGAATTGAATCCAGATTCGCTTATACTCTTAACATACGTAGACGATCCACAACGTTTCGGTGTTGCCGAATTGGATAGCGAAGGAAAAGTCAAAAGACTCGTAGAAAAACCAAAGGAGTTTATATCTAACTATGCCTTAGTTGGAATATACTTCTTTAAACCCATTATAATTGAAGCTTGTAAGAGTATAAAACCATCTTGGCGTAATGAGCTAGAAATTACAGATGCAATTCAGTGGCTGATCGAGAATGGATACAGAGTTGAAGCATCAATTGTCAAAGGATGGTGGAAAGACACTGGTAAGCCAGAAGACATACTTGAAGCAAATAGATTGATTTTGGATGACATAGAATCAAAAAATGAAGGTATTATCAACAATTCAACCATTACTGGAAGAGTTATCATTGAGTCTGGGTCTACAATAGAAAACTCTGTTATTAAAGGTCCGTGCATAATTGGTAGAGATACTAAGATCGTTAACTCCTATATCGGCCCTTACACTTCCATAGGTAGCAATTGTTTGATAGAAGAAATGGAGATTGAAGATAGTGTTATTATGGATGAATGTGTACTCACCAATGCTGGTAGAATTATAGAAAGTTTGATTGGTAAAAATGTTAAAATACAAAAATGCATATCAAAGCCTAGAGGCTACAGAATTGTGGTTGGAGATTACTCAAACATAGAAATGAGGTAGTGGTAAACATGAAACTTCTTGTCACAGGAGGTTTAGGATTTATAGTAGCAATTTTGTTAGATATATTTTACAAAAATATTCTGAAGTCGAAATAACAAACGTTGATGCTTTAAAATACGGTGCAAATCCAAATAACTTGAAAGGCATAGATGAAGAGAGATATAATTTCATAAAAGGAGATATTTCCGATTATGAACTAATGCAGGATGCTATAAAAGATGCTAACGTTATTGTTAACTTTGCGGCAGAAAGTCATGTAGATAGAAGCATATCCAACCCGTATTCATTTATTCAAAGCAACATCATTGGGGTTTTTACGATATTAGAAGTTTTACGAAAGTGCAATCCAAGTGCTAAACTTGTACACATATCAACTGATGAAGTTTATGGAGACATAATACATGGATCTTTTAAAGAATGGGATAGATTGAAACCTTCTTCACCATACTCAGCAAGTAAAGCTTCAGCAGATATGCTTGTTTTAGCTTACGTTAGAACATACGGTTTAAATGCTGTTATTACGAGGTGTACAAACAATTACGGTCCATACCAATTCCCAGAAAAATTGATTCCAAAAACAATAATTAGAGCATCCATGAATTTAAAAATCCCAATATATGGGACTGGTAAGAATGTCAGAGATTGGATTCACGTTTTAGATCATTGCGAAGCCATTGATTTAGTCATGCAGGAAGGTGAAAAAGGAGAGATATACAACATATCAAGTGGCGAGGAAAAAAACGAACTTAGAAGTTGTTACAGAGATTTTACGTGTGTTGGAAAAAGATGAAGATTTGATTGAGTTTGTTGAAGATAGGCCGGGTCATGATCTAAGATATAGCTTAGATTCTTCAAAGATAAAGAACGAGCTGGGATGGAAGCCAAAATACAGTTTTAAAGAGGGAATTAAAGATACCGTCAAGTGGTATCTTGAGAATGAAGAATGGTGGAAACCATTAGCTGACGAGAGAGTTTTGCATCCAACCCCTTGGAAATTAAGTTGGTGAGGTGTAAAAAATGCCATTTGAATTTAAAAAATTAGAAATCCCGGATGTTTTGTTGATAAAACCAAAAGTCTTTGAAGATGATAGAGGGTTTTTTCTTGAAACTTATAAGAAAGATGAGTTTGAAAAAGCTGGAATATCGGGTGAATTCATTCAAGATAACCATTCAAAGTCTAAGTATGGTGTTTTAAGAGGTTTACACTTCCAAAAGAAACCCTACGAACAAGCCAAAATTGTAAGGTGTGTCAAAGGCATAATCTACGATGTTGCAGTTGATTTGAGGAAAAACTCACCAACATTTGGAAAATTCGTAGCTGTAATACTTTCAGAATTCAACAAATACATGCTCTACATTCCAAGAGGTTTCGCACATGGATTTGTTGTTTTGAGTGACGAAGCTGAAGTTATGTATAAAGTCGATAATAAATATGCTCCAAGTCATGAATATGGATTAATTTGGAACGATCCAGACGTGAACATACCTTGGCCAATTGACGTTCCAACGTTATCCAAAAAAGATGAAACCTGGCCAACTTTAAAAGAATTAATTAAAGATGGAGTAGTATTTTAATTCATGATAAAATGAAAGTAGCAATAATCGGGGCAAATGGACAATTGGGAACAGATCTAGTTAAAGTTTTTGGAGATATAGCTATTCCTTTAACTCGTAAAGAGTTAGATGTCACAGACAAAGATACTCTAAAAATTTTAGAAGAACTTAAACCTGAGGTAGTCATCAATACTGCAGCATATGTAAGAGTTGATGATGCCGAAGATGAAGCTGACAAAGCATTCCAAGTAAATGCTGTTGGTGCGCTAAATGTTGGTAGGATTGCCAACAAAATAAATGCTATAAATGTATACATTAGTACAGACTACGTTTTTGATGGGAGTAAAGATACACCATACACTGAAAATGACATACCAAATCCAATAAACGTTTATGGAGCCAGCAAATACGCTGGAGAGATTTTAACGAAATGTAGTTGTAATAAGTATTACATTGTAAGGGTTTCAAGTTTGTTTGGCGTTGCTGGAGCAAGTGGAAAAGGGGGAAATTTTGTGGAAACTATGATAAAAAAAGCCAAGATGGGAGAAGAGTTGAACGTTGTTAATGATATAAAAATGACCCCTACTTATACAAAAGATGCAGCAATAGCAATTAAAAAGATAGTTGAAAAAAATCTACCCTATGGATTGTATCACGTAACCAACGACGGAGTTTGCAGTTGGTACGATTTTGCAAAAGCAATTTTTGAAATGTTAGGAATGGACGTAAAATTAAATCCAATAACCTCTGATAAATTTCCAACTAAAGCGATAAGGCCTAGAAATTCATCATTGAGTATTAAAAAATTGAGATCGTTTGGAATAGACATTAGACATTGGAAAGAGGGGCTTAAAGATTACTTATTAGAAAAAGGGCATTTAGATCAGAGTTAGTCTAAAAAACGTTCTAAACTTACAATAGAATACCCAATAAAGTTAAGACTATATACACGCTTAAAAAACATACATTGACAAAGAATAAAAATATTTAGATAATCTATCAGGTGAAACTAATGACCGGTGTCTCAATAGTAATTCCAACAATGAATGAGGAGGAAACGATTTCAGATGTGATATCAAAGGCTAAAGAAACATTAGAAGACCTAAATTTACCATATGAAATAATAGTTGTAGACAATTCATCTGATAAAACTCCTGAAATTGCCGAATCTCTCGGAGCTAAAGTGATTAAAGGTGTTAAAGGATACGGAAAAGCATATATTGAGGGTTTTAAGGTTGCAAAAGGAGATTACATTGTTATGCTAGACGCTGATGGAACCTACAATCCAGAGGAAATACCGAAACTTTTAGAGCCTCTAATAAAAAACAAAGCTGATGTAGTGTTGGGAAGTAGATTTAAAGGAAAAATACTTCCAAAAGCTATGCCAACCCTTCATAGATACATAGGAAATCCGCTCTTAACTTGGATCATGAATTTTTTATTTAAAACGAACATTTCTGACTCACATTCGGGAATGAGGGCTTTTAAAAAAGATGTTTTAAGCAAAATTAAACTCGTTTGCCCCGGAATGGAATTTGCATCCGAAATGTTAATTGAAGTAGCTAGAAAAAATCTAAGAGTCGCGGAAGTCCCAATAACCTACTATCCAAGAAGGGGGCAAAGTAAATTGAAATCGTTTAGAGATGGGTGGAGACACCTAAGATTCATGTTGCTTTATTCCCCAACATACCTCTTTATAATACCAAGTATCATCATGCTAAGCCTGGGAATTGCCATTACAGGATACGTTTTATTGTTAGAACCGATAAGGTATCACACACAAATTTTGGGCGGTTTATTAATTATTTTAGGAATTCAGACGTTCTTCTTTGGAGTGTCAATCAAAGTTCATTCTTCTGAAATAGGTTTAACTGAGCCAGATAAAATAGTTAATTTCTTCAATAAACCTTCCATCGTTGAGGAGGGTATTGCTGTGGGTTTAATTTTAATTGGTCTTGGATTTGGATACTACATATTTAAAACGTGGGTGGAAACAAACTATGGAATGCTCAATTTCGTAAATCTTGCGATAATTGTTTTTGACTTAATAGTAATTGGAGTGCAGATAATAATCAGCATATTGTTTATAGGTAGCTTGAAAGTGTTAAATGAGCGTTGGTGACGTTTTATACTACTGAATTTATTGCCTTAGCGATCTCGATTACCTTCTCGACTTCACATGATCTTATTTATGAATAACTTCATTCTTCAAAAAATATGAAAATTTAACTATACGA
>JAGGXN010000065.1 GCA_021163065.1 Archaeoglobaceae archaeon
AAAGGTTGAGAGAAATCTTTGAAGAGGCTAAAGAGAACGCACCGGCAATAATATTCATCGATGAAATCGATTCAATAGCTCCAAAGAGAGAAGAGGTTACTGGAGAGGTTGAGAGAAGGGTTGTTGCGCAGCTATTGACACTGATGGATGGATTAGAAGAGCGAGGACAGGTTATAGTTATAGGAGCAACGAACAGGATAGATGCGGTTGATCCAGCTTTAAGAAGACCAGGAAGATTTGATAGGGAGATAGAGATTGGCGTTCCAGATAGAGAGGGCAGATATGAAATTTTACAAATTCACACAAGAAACATGCCCTTAGAACCAAAATACGATAGAGAGTTTGTTCTAGAAGCTTTAAAGTCTATGTTGAAAATATCTAAAGAAGATAATGACGTAGAGAAAGCGAATTTAATCGAATTCATAATTGATGAAGTTAAGGAGGCTGAAACAGAAGATGAAGTTAGGAGAATAATTCAGAATTTAATGCCAAAAGAGAAAATTGATGATTTGGAGAAAGAAATCGTAAAAGCGATGCTTAAAGGTTTAGCAGATCAAACACACGGATTTGTTGGTGCTGACATCGAGGCTTTGTGTAAAGAAGCGGCAATGAAAGCTTTAAGACGCTATTTGCCAAAAATTGATTTAAATAGCGATGAAATTCCAGCAGAGGTTTTAGAGTCGATAAGAGTAACTATGGACGATTTTAGGGAAGCATTGAAAGATGTAGAGCCATCTGCAATGAGAGAAGTTTTTGTTGAAATTCCAAGAGTTACGTGGAGGGATGTTGGTGGTTTAGAAGATGTTAAGAGGGAGATAATTGAGGCTGTAGAATGGCCTTTAAAATTCCCGGAAAAGTTTAAGAAGTTTGGAATCAGACCGCCAAAAGGTGTCTTACTCTTTGGTCCTCCAGGAACAGGTAAAACTTTAATTGCTAAGGCAGTTGCTAATGAAACGCAAGCGAACTTCATAAGCGTAAAAGGCTCTGAATTGCTTAGCAAATGGTTGGGAGAGAGTGAAAAAGCTGTTAGGAAAATATTTAGGAAAGCTAGGCAGGTAGCACCGTCCATAATATTCTTTGATGAAATTGATGCAATTGCGCAGCTTAGAGGAGTTGATGAGGGGAGTAGAGCGGTTGAGAGGGTTTTGAACCAAATATTAACGGAGATGGATGGATTGGAGGAATTGCAAGGTGTAATGGTTATAGGTGCAACAAACAGACCCGACATCTTGGATCCGGCTTTGTTGAGGCCTGGGAGGTTTGACAGACTTGTTTATGTAAGACCACCAGATAAAAAGAGTAGAGTTGCAATATTCAAGATTCACACAAAGGATATGCCATTGGCAGATGATGTTGACATAGATGTCTTAGCTGAGCTAACGGAAGGATACGTTGGGGCAGATATAGAGGCTATTTGCAGAGAGGCAGTCATGCTTGCTTTGAGAGAAGACTTGAATGTTGAAAAAATAGAGATGAGACACTTTGAGGAGGCTTTGAAGAAAATCAGACCAAGTGTTAGTGAGAGCATGTTAAGCTTCTATGAGAGGTTTGAAGAAAAGGCCAAGCAGGACAGGGCGAGAGTTTCAGCTAAAACTTTTGTTGGTTATGGCTAATTTTTAATTTTTAATTAAATTTGTACCTTAGCAGCTTATTAAATGTGGCAATAATAATCTTTTAATTTAGTGAAGAAATGCTGTAGTTCATGAAACTTGCAGAAATAAAGTTGAAATGCAGAGATTTTCCAAATAAGAAAATATTGCGATTTTATGCTTGTATTCTGGCTTCTATTGGCTATTTTTTGGATCTGGTATGCGATAACAATACATGATGTTGTGTATCTTATATTTGGAACTATAATTCATTGTTATCCAACTTAATCTTATCCTCAACAATTGAAACTAACTAAACAAAAAATTCAAAATTGAAATCTTAAATGTTTTAAATCCATTTAAATCTGTCAAAGCATGCTATCACCATTTGAGATTAAACTACTCAAATCCCTTGAGGTAGGAAAAGAATACCCTATTAGTGAGGCTGCAAGAGTTTCTGAGCTTAGTAAAGATGCTGTTTTGAAGGCAGCTTACTTGCTTGAGCAAAAGGGCTTCTGCAAGGTTAAAGAAATTGTGACAAAAAGGTATACTCTCACTAATGAGGGGTTGCAATATTTGAAAGATGGATTGCCTGAGGAAAGATTAATTGAGTTGTTGAAGAAAAAAAATAACTTATCAGAAATTGAGAAAGAGATGGGTAAAAAGGAATTGGGAATTGCACTGGGATGGTTGAGGAAAAAGAATGTAATAAAGTTAAGTGATGGAAAGGTAGAGTTAATTAAGGACGTTGATTTTAAGGAAAAGGATGCATTGAACCTAATTTCTAAAGGTTCTTTTGACATTCCAAAGGATATTTTGAAGAACTTAATCAAAAGAAAGCTTGTAGAAGAGGAAGAAGAAAAAGAGATTATCATTAAGGTTTTAAAGAAACCAGACGTGGAGCTCAGGGAAGTTATTACTGATTTAACTCCAGAAATCTTGCTTAATAGAGATTGGAAAGATAAAGAATTTTTGAAATATGACATAAAGATCCCTTCAAAAGATGTTTTTACGGCAAAGGTACATCCATATGAAAGAATAATTAGAGAATGTAGAAAAATCTTTTTGGAAATGGGTTTTGTTGAAATTAAAGGCAATTACGTTCAAACTTCATTCTGGAACTTTGATGCTCTATTTCAGCCACAAGATCATCCTGCTAGGGACATGCAGGACACTTTCTATTTGAATAAATACGTTGAATTGGATGAAAAGCTGGTTAAAAAAGTTAAGGAAACTCATGAGAATGGATGGATTACCGGCTCAACAGGCTGGGGTGGTAAATGGGACATTAACAAAGCTAAGCAGCTTGTTTTAAGAACGCACACAACGGCTATAACAATTCACTATTTAGCAAAGAATCCGAACCCTCCAGTCAAGGCTTTCTGCATAGATAGAGTTTATAGGAGGGAAGCTATAGATGCTACACATCTACCAGAATTTGACCAGCTTGAAGGGGTTGTTTTAGACAAAGATGTCGGATTTAAACACTTACTTGGATTGCTCAAAGAATTTTTCTTAAAAATGGGGTTTGAAGATGTTAGATTTCGCCCCGGATATTTCCCATACACAGAACCAAGTGTTGAGCCAGAAGTTTATGTCGAAGATTTAGGATGGGTTGAACTTGGAGGAGCGGGAGTTTTTAGGAAGGAAGTTGTTGAGCCATTTGGAATTAAAGGAAAGGTTTTAGCTTGGGGCTTAGGAATTGGAAGGCTTGCAATGTTAAGACTTGGCATGAAAGACTTGAGAAGGTTATATTTGCCAGACATTGGATGGTTGAGAGAGTTTCCGGCAATAAAGAGGTGATTGAATGCCTGTAGTTACTCTTCATTGGGGTGAATTGGAGAGAATGGTTGGTAAAAGTAGAGATGAGATTTTATCAAAGCTTCCAATGCTTGGTTGTGACATTGAAAGAATTGGCGATGAACATATAGATGTCGAGTTCTTTCCAAATCGCCCAGATTTGTATTCAGTCGAAGGAGTGGCAAGAGCTTTAAGGGGATTTTTAGATATTGAATTAGGATATAAGCATTATGAGGTTAAAGAGGCAGATTGGAAGATTTTTGTTGATGAAAGCGTTTTAGATGTAAGACCAAGAATTGTTGGTTGCGTCGTCAGAAATCTGAAAATTGATGACGAGGTTATTAGAAGCTTAATGGAAGTTCAAGAAGATTTGCATTGGACGATTGGAAGGAATAGAAGAAAGATGGCTATTGGTGTGCACGATTTGAGCAAAATCAATTTTCCCCTTTGTTATAAAGGTGTTGACAAGAACTTTTCCTTCATACCTTTGGACTTTGATGAAGTTATGACAATTGAAGAAATCTTTAAAAAGCATCCTAAAGGCAAGGAATATGGATTTATTCTTGAAGGTAAAGACAGATTTCCGATGATCGTTGATTCAAAGAACGAAGCAATCTCATTTCCACCAATCATCAATGCTGAGAAGACGAGAGTCACTGAAAACACAACAGATTTGTTTATTGACGTTACTGGATTTGATGAAAACGTTGACAAAGCATTGAACATAATTTCTACGATGCTTGCTGATAGAGGTGGTAGACTAGAGTGCGTTGAAATACACTATCCATCGAGAGTTACAAAAACTCCAAATTTGAAGGCTAAGGAAATGGAGATTGAAAAAAATGAGGTTTATTCTCTACTTGGATTTAAATTGAATGATGACGAAATTAAGAGAGCTTTAGAGAGAATGAGGTTCGGTGTTGAAGTCAATGACAAAATTAAGGTGAAAATCCCGCCTTATAGGGCAGATATCATGCATGAGTGGGATATAATCGAAGATATAGCAATAGGATATGGATATGACAGAATAGAGCCGGAGTATCCTGCAACGAATACTATAGGCTCAACACATCCGTGGAATGAAATCAGAGATTTGGTAAAGGAAATTATGATTGGTTTGGGCTTTATGGAAGTAATAACCTTTACCTTAACGAATGAGAGAGTTCAGTATGAGTATTTGAGGAGAAAAGCAGAAGGCTATACTAAGCTTATGCATCCGTTAACGACTGACCATACAATTGTTAGAACAGATATACTGCCTAAGCTATTAGAATTGTTGTCGTACAATAAGCATCACATAATGCCGCAGAAAATATTTGAAGTAGGAGACGTTGTTGTTAACGATGTTAACAAACTAAGAGTTGCAGCATGTATAACGCATTCAAAGGCGAATTTCAATGAAATTAGAAGTGTTGTTCAGGCTTTTATGAGGGAGTTGGATTTAACATGGGATGTGGTGGAAAGTGAAGATGATGCATTCATAGATGGGAGAAGAGCGGACATAATCGTAGATGAAAAGAAAATTGGAGTTTTTGGAGAAGTACATCCTGAAGTACTGGAAAACTTTGAGCTTACAATGCCTGTTGTAGCTTTTGAAATAGATCTGACGGAGACATTTGATAGTGGTGAGTTGCTTTAATAAGGCATTTAAAAAGTGAAGTTGAAGCTTGGCTATGAACATAATATATTTTGAGAAGCCGGGTAAGCAGAATACCGATGAAACTCTAAAGCTGGCTGTTGAAAGAGCTAAACAGCTTGGCATAAAATATTTGGTTGTTGCATCATCGACTGGTGAAACAGCTAAAAAAGCTTTGAAAATTGCAGAAGGATTAAATTTGGTTGTCGTGACTTATCATACAGGCTTTATTGGGGTTGGTAAGAATTCTATGGACAGTGAGACTGAAAATTTTTTGAAGCAAAACGGAGTAACGATTGTCAGGCAGTCTCACATTCTATCCGGACTTGAAAGGAGTATAAGCAGAAAGTTGGGTGGTGTTTCAAGAACTGAAGCAATTGCAGAAGCTTTACGCTCATTGTTTGGGCATGGCTTGAAGGTTTGTGTTGAAATAGCAATAATGGCTGCCGATAGTGGTGCAATACCAATTGAAGAAGTTGTAGCTGTTGGCGGTAGATCAAGAGGTGCTGATACAGCAGTAGTTGTACTTCCAGCGCACATGAACAACTTTTTTGACATGCAGATAAAGGAAATAATCTGCATGCCGAGGGAAAAGCGTTGATTTGCTTTAATTTGCTTTAGAAATAGTAATAATATTCTCCTTTGCTTTTTTGCTCTCTATCAAGCCTTGAATCTAACTTGTTTACCCTCGGCCTCTTCGTCTCTTCATCTCTTCTAAACGTTATGTTCAGATTCGATAGAAATAGATTCATTCCTTCTCTCATCCCCATAGGTCTTTTAGCTACGCCTCTTTTCCCAGCCTCGCCTTGAAAGACCATAAGTCTGTCGCTAATCATGTCTATTAAATATATATCATGATCTACGACTAAAACAGCTTTTGATTCGTTTAATGCAAACCTCCTTATGATTCTTGCAATTTCTGTTCTTTGCTCAACATCTAAATGAGCCGAGGGTTCATCCAGCAAATATAAATCAGCATCTCTAAGCAAACATGCAATTATAGCTACTCTCTGCAACTCCCCCCCGCTCAAATCGTTGAGATTTCTATCCATTAGATCTTCAAGAGCTAACGGCTTCAAAAACTCGGTTTTGTAGTAAGAGGAATCGATAGCAGGGTTTATGCTTCTTAAGAACATGCCAACTTGCATATTTACGTCAGCCTTTATGTACTGAGGCTTGTATGAAACTTTAATGTCCAATTTGATCTTTTTCTCATCATCTTCGATCACACCAGCTAAGATTTTAACAAATGTTGACTTACCAGTTGCATTTGGACCTACGATTCCCAAAACCTCAGCCTCTTTTATTTCTCCACTTTCAACGAAAAGTTTGAAATCTTTGTAAGTTTTTGTAAAGGAAGGATACTCAACCAAAACTTTTTCCTCAACGCTCTCTTTTGGCTGAAATATCTCGAACTCTATTGGCTTATCTCTAATTCTTATGTTTTCTTCAACTAAATATCCTCTTAGATACTGGTTTATTCCAACTCTAACTCCTTTGGCATTCGTTATCACTCCATAAACTCCAGGTTCGCCATAACTTATGTGAACGAAGTCTGCAAGCATGTCTAATATTGCCAAATCATGTTCAACAATTAAAATTGGTTTTTCTAAGGCTTTTTCTCTGATAACTTTCGCAACATTGATTCTTTGGTATATATCAAGGTAAGATGTGATCTCATCCAAAAAGTAGAAGTTAGCGTCTTTCATCAAGCATGCAGCAATAGCTATACTTTGCAATTCCCCACCACTTAGCTCATTAACATTTCTATTAATGCAGTTTTTTAAATTCAGCTTTTCAATCATTTCATCCAAAATGTTTAATTCATCAGCTTTTTCAAGCAAATCTCTGACTTTACCCCTATAAACTTTTGGAATTGCCTCAATATATTGAGGTTTTTGACTCGTTCTTATTTTTCCATCAGCTAAGTTCTTCAAATAATCCAGTAATTCTGTTCCCGCAAACCTTTCAAAGATCACATCCCAATCAGCTTCTTCTTTTCCTAAATTTGGCTTTAGCTGTCCAGACAGAATTCTTACTGCCGTAGTCTTTCCAGTGCCGTTAGGTCCAAGCAGTCCAACAACATAACCTTTTCTTGGAATGGGTAAATTGTACAAAACAAATCCATTTTTGCCATACCTATGGACTTCTTTACCCTCAAGTTCCTTTGGCAAGCCAACTATTGAGATTGCCTTAAAAGGACACTTTTTGACACAAATGCCACATCCAACGCACATTTCTTCAGAAATGATTGCCTTATCTTTGATCACAATAGTTTCATCTCCAGTCCTAACTTTTGGGCAGTACTTCAAGCATTCATGACTACACTTCTTTGGCTGGCACTTACTTTTATCAACTACAGCTA
>JAGGXN010000013.1 GCA_021163065.1 Archaeoglobaceae archaeon
AAGTGTTACCTATCAACACAACATCTGGCTTGTTGTTTGCAAATAATTGCAATAAAACATCAACATACAGCTCAGGATTATAGTTTTCGAGACTGTCGTCCTCAATCTTCCAAACAACATCTGCATATTTTGATAACTCCTCAGCAAAAGCACCTACATCCTTGCCTATAACAATAGCTTCACTAGTTCCATCCCCCTTTATAGCATTAGCCAAGTTTAGCATTTCAATGCTTATCGGATTTAGTTCATTCATCCTATGTTCAGCAACAACAAATACCCTCATTATACCAACCCCCTGTCTTTTAAGATTTCAATAAGTTTCTCGGCTATCTCCGATGGATCTCCTTCAATCAACTCAGCCTTCTTGACTGGTGGTAAGTACATTTTCTCAACTTCAAGAGTAGAAATTGTCGGTTTTACGTCTACTTCCTTCATTTCCTTTGTTTTAGCTCTTTTAATTCCCATGATTGAAACGTATCTTGGCTCATTTATACCGCTCTGAACAGTGATTAAGCATGGAATTGGCAGAGTGACTTCCTCATTGTAACCTCCTTCAAGCTCCCTTGCAACTGTAAGCGAATTATCATCAATGCTTGAAATGGCACTGACAGCGGTAGCAAAAGGTAAATCGAGCATTGCTGCCAACAAAACTCCGACTTGTGCGTTGTTTAAATCTTGGCTCATCATTCCAGCCAAGATTAAATCAAACTTTTCATCCTTTATTGCCTCCTTAATGACTTCAGCAGTTTGATATGCATCTAACGACGTATCAACTGGTATTTTTATTGCCCTATCTGCCCCCATTGCAAGGCATTTTCTCAATGTGTCTTCACACTTACTTCCAACGCCTACAACTACGACTTCTCCACCCTTCTCTTCTTTAATCCTGATTGCCTCTTCAATTGCATACCTATCCCAGTCATTGATGTCAAAAACTAAACCCCTTTCGTCAACACTCTTTCCATCTGATGCAACGTTTATTTCTGATTCCGGATCCGGCGCATGTTTAGCCAAAACTATGATGTTCATTCAATCACCTCTCTCATTATAAATTCAACAGTTTAAAATCATTACCATTTTAATTTAAATAAAAAATAATGATGTTTATTTTCCTTTGAACTCTGGCTTTCTCTTTTCGAAGAACGCCTTTATACCTTCCATAACGTCCTGTGTTGACGTTACAATTCCGAAATAAGCTGCTTCCAAAGCTTGTCCAATCTCAACTGGCAGTTCATAGCCAAAATTAATAGCGTACTTTGCAACTCTCAATGCTATTGGTGAGCCCTCAGCAAGCTGCTTAGCTAAAGCCATTACCTCATCCCAGAATTTGTCTGCATCAACTGCTTTATTGACCAATCCAACCTGCTCGGCTTCTTCAGCCGACAACCTTTTGCCCAAGAAAATTAGCTCCTTAGCCTTTGCAGCTCCAATTAACTTAGTCATTCTCTGTGTTCCACCCCATCCCGGAATTAAGCCAAGTGTAAGCTCTGTCAACCCAATTTTTCCGCCTTTTGACATTATTCTAAAATCACAAGCTAACGAAAGTTCGCATCCACCACCAAAAGCATAGCCGTTGATTGCTGCAATAACAGGTTTTGGAAATCTCTCAATCATTGTAAATACTGCCTGTCCTTTCGCAGAAATCATCATGGAGGAGGCAGGAGATAGAACATCTCCTTGTAAAGCCTCTTGTAAGTCGAATCCTGCTGAAAATGCTTTGTCTCCTGAACCTGTAATTATCAAAACTCTAACATCATCATCCTTCTCAAGCTTCCTTAAAGCATCAGCCAATTCATCTAACAATTCAAAAGAGATTGCATTCAGTCTGTGGGGTCTGTTTAAGACTAACTTTGCAATCTTTGTTTCTTCATCCTTCTCAATCACTATTGTTCTGTATCCTACTTCGCCAGTGTACTTGTAAAATCCTTCTCCAGCATCTTTTCCAGTTTTTCCTTCCTCAACAAGCTTTTTGAGGTATTCTGAAGGTTTAAGTATCTCATAACCCTTTTCCTTGTAAATCTCCTCAACTTTTGCAAGAATCTTGTCCAAGCCAATTTCATCAGCCATCTCACATGGTCCCTTTGGCATGTTCGTTCCAAGCTTCATCGCAGTATCAATCTCTTCAGCTGATGCAACGTCTTGCTGTATCAAATCTGCGGCAATATTTACCATTGGGGCTATTAATCTTAACCCATCGTACTTTCCAGCCAACTCCCTTGGTATTTTCGGTCTTCCAGTTCTCCAGTCGTAGAAGCCAATACCAGTTTTCATTCCCAATTCTTTGGCTTTAAATTTCTCCTCTAAAGCTTTTGATTTCGGTGCAATATCCCACTGCTGTGTTGCAAAGTAAAGTATATCCAAGCCAACGAAGTCTGACAGCTCAATTGGACCCATTGGGAACGAGTAGTTGTAAATCATTGTGGCATCTATTTCTTCTTTGCTTGCAACACCATTTTCATAGTCTTGAATTGCAAGTAATAAGTATGGGACAAGGCATCTATTGACAATAAATCCAGCAATGTCTTTCTTAACAACAACAGGTGTCTTACCAATACTCTTCACAAACTCAACGGCAATGTTTACCGTTTCATCACTCGTTTGCTCTCCTTTAATTACTTCAACAAGTGCCATTACTGGCACAGGGTTAAAGAAGTGCATTCCAACGAATTTATCTGGCCTATCAGTGGCTTTAGCCAGCTCTGTTATGCTTAAACCAGACGTGTTTGTTGCGAGAATTGCTTTTTTGTTGTACTCACAAACCTCCTTAAAAACCTCCTTTTTTATGTCCATTACTTCTGGTACAGCCTCAATAACCAAGTCTGCATCGCTTACAGCCTCCTTTAAATCCGTTGTATAGTGAAGCTTTGATTGAATCTCTTTAAGTTTTAACAAGCTAATTTTACCCTTGTTTACAGCCTTTCTCAAGTTCTTTTCAATTGTTGCCTTCCCCTTTTCAATAAACTCGTCCTTTATGTCTCTAACCCAAACTTCATAACCTGCTTGGGCGCAAACTTGGGCAATTCCAGCGCCCATCGTTCCAGCCCCAAGGACTGCAACCTTTTTTATTTCCATAACACCACCTCACATACTAAAATAATTTATTCTACAGGAACAAGCTCATACATTAAATAACCTTCCTTTCTCCTTGAAATTTCAACCTTAACTCTTTGCCCAACTTTAACCTTTTGCGGATCTCCCTTAAGCCATGCAGTGATCTTCACACCGTCATCTAATTTTGCAATCGCAACGGTGTATGGATCATAATCTGCAAAGCTTGGTGGTCTGACAAAAATGACAGTTAAGGTTTCCAGAACCCCCTCCTTTTTTAGCTCGACCCATTCCATTTCGCTATCCCTACAACTTGGACAATCCTTTTGCGGGGGGAAAAACAACCTTCCACACTTCTTACACTTTGTTGTGATCAACTTCCCTTCTCTCATCCCCTCAAAGAAAGGCATTATGTTCTCTATGCAAATAACGTATCTAAGCCTGAGTTCTCTCATATCTACCCATTGCAAAGTTCCAAGTCTTTCATCAATTGTTACAGGGAATCCAAATTCTTCCATATTTTTTTCAATAGCCTTTCTCAACTCATCCATCAAAATCACCTCTTCTCAAGTCCATAAATCGTGACATATGTAAAGTGTCCAGTACCTCCAACGTTGTGAGTAAGCCACCTTCCATTCTTTATGTCAGCCTGTCTTCCCTTTTCAGCCTGACTTAAAAGCTGTTTGTAAGCCTCAACAGCTTGGCTTACTCCTGTAGCTCCAATAGGATGACCTTTAGCCTTCAGCCCGCCATCAATATTTACTGGTATTCTACCACCAATGTAAGTTTGTTCTTCTCTTATAAGCTCAACACCCTCTCCCCTCTTGCAAAATCTACAATCTTCATAGGCTATTATCTCCGGAGCGGTAAAGCAGTCATGAACGTTGGCTCCATCTAAATATTTCCAAGGCGCATCTAAATCAATTCCGGCCTTTTTATATGCCTGCTCAGCAGCATAAGATGCTGAAGGTAATGTTGTAAAATCATCTCTTCTGCTAAGATTTGCCGTTCCCGTTCCAACTCCCTGGCTTAAAATCCAAATTTTGTCTTCAACATCCTTTGCAAATTCTTCGCTTGCTAGTATGACAGCAGCGGCACCATCCGTTATTGGGGAACAATCAAATAGCTTGAAAGGCCAAGCAATATATGGACTTTTTAAAACAGTATCAATGTCAATTTCCTTTCTAAACTGTGCGTATGGGTTTTTAGCACCATAATAGTGATTTTTTACTGCTACCTTTGCGTAATCTTCCTCTGTCGCTCCATATTTAGCCATGTATGCCGTGCCATACATCGCATAATAGCCTGGAAAAGTTAAACCAAAGTTTTCAAACTCCCAAAAGTAACTTCCAAATCTACCAATTAGTTCGATAATTGTTGGATTCGGCGATTCTTGCATTTTCTCAATTCCTAAAACCAATACAATGTCTGCCCCACCACTTTTAATTGCAGTATATCCAACCCTTATTGCAGCATTACCACTGGCACAAGCAGCCTCAACTCTCATCGAACCTTTAGGGGCTAGATCTGCATATTCAGCCATTAATGAAGGTACAGCAGCTTCACTGCTCCACATTCCTGCATTACCAACAACATAAAAATCTATATCCTTTTGTTCAACATTGGCAGAATCTAAAGCTGGTTTTATTGCCTCCCAAGCAAGTTCTGGCAGATTAACGTCCTTTCTTGTTCCAAATTTAGAATGTCCAATGCCAATAATAGCAACATTTTCTGACATAATTTCTTGTTTATTTTTTGTTATATAAGTCTTTCTCGAATTTGGTAGCTTTAATGAGTTTAAAAAGATAGTAAATCTTATATTTCAATAAAATATGTCATGATTTTTTTTCAAGATGAAAAAAAACATATTTAAATTTTTCTTTTGGTAAATTTAGCCTTAACAATATTTATCTTCCCCAAAAGAATTTTATACTACAACTGCCAATAACAACCATGGCAATTAGTTTTTCTTTTACTGAGGAGCAAGAAGATATTAGAAGAGCTGCTAGAGAGTTTGCTGAAAAGGAGTTTACACATGAGCTGGCTTTAGAATGTGATAGGAATGAGAAGTATCCGATGGAGTTAGTAAAGAAGTGTGCCAAGCTTGGATTTCATGCTGTAGCGATTCCAGAAGAATATGGGGGAGGTGGTTATACACCGATAGAGCAAATGATTGTAATGGAGGAGTTTTCTGCCGTCAATCCTGGACTGGCTTTAGCATGCTTAACTCCAATTTTTGGTGTTGAAATTTTGCTATTGCATGGAAGTGAGGAGCAGAAAGAGAAGTGGATTCCGAAGTTGTGTGAAGGTAAGGCAATCATGGGAATGGCTAACACGGAGCCCGATGCTGGAAGCGATTCAGCAAGCATAAAAACAAGAGCAAAATTAGATGGAGATGAGTGGGTTTTGAATGGAACAAAGCAGTTTATTACAAATGGAACGATTGCTGACTTTATACTTGTAACAGCGAGAACAAGAGAGGTTGAGGATTGGAAGAAGAGGCATAGAGGTATTAGCTACTTTATCGTTGAGACTGACAGGGAGGGTTATAAAGCAACGAAGATTATAGGCAAGTTGGGCATTAGAGCAAGTGATACAGCCGAAATCTCATTAAACAACGTTAGAGTGCCGAAGGAAAACTTGGTTGGTGAAGAAGGAAAGGGATTTTACTACATGATGGAGTTCTTTGACATTAGCAGGGTTTGGGTTGCTGCCCAGGCTGTAGGTATTGCTAAAGGAGCATTAAAATTAGCTGTTGACTATGTTAAGCAAAGGAAGGCTTTTGGTGTGCCTTTGGCAACGTTCCAATACATCCAATTTAGATTGGCTGAGTTGGCAACTA
Source organism: Archaeoglobaceae archaeon (assembly GCA_021163065.1). Classification (GTDB taxonomy): domain Archaea; phylum Halobacteriota; class Archaeoglobi; order Archaeoglobales; family Archaeoglobaceae; genus B5-G16. The sequence continues at coordinate 5,891 of JAGGXN010000013.1, forward strand.
AAATTGAAGCAGCGAGAACATTGACATACAGGGCTGCAGCAATTCAAGTTGAGCAAGGGAAACCTGATAGCATGCTATCCTCAATGGCTAAGTGGTATGCTGGAGAAGTGGCAGTTGAGACTTGCGATTGGGCATTGCAGTTCCATGGAGGGTATGGTTACATTGATGAATACCCAATAAACCAGTTCTACAGAGATGCAAAGATAACTGAGATTTATGAGGGAGCTAAGGAGATTGAGAAGTTGATTGTAGCGAGGCACATATTGGGTGTCAAGTGATTTTTTAGATTCAATACCCTCATATTTTTTGTTTGTTGTTGTTTTTAGTTTAATTAGATGCTATAACAAATTCAAGTGAGTTAACGTGCTCGCGACCAATAAACAAATTAAAAAAGACGATATTGGAGTTAAAAACCAGTTTAACACAATTTTCCTCAGAGTTTCCTTTCTTACAGTTTTTATCCCTTTTAAAATACCCACTCCACTCACGCCCCCAATAATGCAATATGTTGTTGACACGGGCATTCCAATAGATGTGAAAAACCATACGCACAAACCTGCACCAAACTGTGCCGAAAAACCAGAGCGAGGATCTAAAGTAGTAATACCCTTCCCAATTGTCTCAATAACTTTATAGCTAGTTTTTTGTGATGGGTAGGTAAATTTTTGAGATTTGGAGGTGAAAAAATGTTTAAGCTTCATTATATAAAACAACCTATCACAAATTGGTTAAATGAATTGGCAGAGTTCATGGATCCAGATACTGGCAATTTGTTTGAACCTATAAATGAGCTGACAATAAACGATATCGAAAATATTGAAAAAACTAATCAAAAGCATATGAAAAAGAAAGTAAGTTACGAATAGTAGTCTGTAATCGAATAAATCTCACGCCAACTATATACGATTCTTTTTATGTTTTTTCTTCAAACTTTTTTACAAATTTTACTAACTTATAAAACTTATTTTTAAAGAAACCATTTTAGACTGTACAAAGCCAAGTAGAAAAAAATTTAAATTGTGCAGATAACTCAGCATATCACTAGCATTCAAAAACCGCCTGTTGTGAGAACATGATGTTGGAGAAGCTGATAGAAAGAAAGGAGCAACTAGAAAAAGAGCTACAAGACCTTATTGAGGAAAGGGATTCGTTAAACAAAGCTGCAAAAGAGTACGCTAACAAAAGGGATGAACTAAACAAGGAAGTAAAGGAATTGCTTTCAAGAGCAAAGGAGTTTAAGGCAAAGAGAGACGAATTGAATAGCAAAGCTAAGGAGTTGAAGATGAAGAGGAATGAAATACATAAACAAATCGATAAACTCTACAAGGAGCTTGACAAACTTAGAAAATCAATTGATAGAAGTGGTGGCAGACCCCTAGGTGAATTGGAGAAGGAAATAAGAAGACTCGAATTTAAGCAGCAAACCGCAGTTTTAACGATAGAAAAGGAAAGAGCTTTAGTAGAGAGAATTGCAAAATTGAGGAAGGAACTTGAGGAAAGAAAAGAACAGCTAGAAAAACATGAAGACTTTAAGAGACTTATTGGGAAGATTAGAGAGTTGAAAGATAAAGCTAAAGAATTACACCAACAAATGCTTGAGTTGGTTGAGAAGGCCGATGAATACCATGCGGAGATGTCTAGGGTTTTTAGTGAAGTAGATGAGAAAAGAAAGCAAGCTGATGAAATGCACGAAAAGTTCGTAGAAAGTAAAAAGAGTGCTGATAAGGCTCATGCTAAAATTATAAAAACTAGAAAAGATATAAAAGACCTAGATAAAGTTATAAAAGCCTTGAAAGCAAGACAGGCAAAAAGCAAGGAAGAGAGAGAAAAAGAGGAGTTAAGAAGGAGAGCTAAGCAAATTTACGAAATGTTCAAGAAAGGAGAAAAAATAGGAACGGAAGATTTGTTGCTGTTGCAAAGAGCTGGTTTAATCTAATTTTTTATAAGCTTTTGCCAATTCCACATTAACTTTCACAACTTCATCCATAAACCCTTTTTGTTCATTTGTTACATCCTTAAAAGTATCTTTTTCTTTCACAACATGTCCGTGTGGCACAAATTTCCCATCAGGTATTTCTGCGTCTATTACAATTGCACCATGCCCAATAAAACAACCTTTACCAACTTTCGATTTCAATATTATCGCCCCAAATCCAACAAAGCTATTGTCTCCAATTTCTGCTTCACCATGTACAATGCAACCGTGAGCGAGCGACATTTTGTTTCCAATTTTAACCTGAGTGTTTTTTAAAGCGTGGATTATTACTCTGTCTTGGACATTTGTTTCATCCCCAATCACAATTGGACTCCCCTCATCTGCCCTTAAAACTGCGAAAGGAGCAATATAGACAAACTTACCAATTCTAACGTCTCCAATTACTTCAGCCTTTGAATCAACAAAAGCTGTCTCATCAACAGTTGGACTGCAGCTTTTTAACCAAGGCACTTCGGGATTTTTTCTGAGCATAGCTTTAAATCTTCTTAACTCTTTTAATCTTTTTTGATTATTCATTATAGTATGGTGATCGAAACAATTAAACAAAATTTAAATTTGCAAAATTTAAATTTGAATTATGAATTACAAGGATTGCCACATTCACGTTATTCCTTTAGACAGGATAAAAGATGAGTTTAAAAGAGCGTTACTTCCTAAAACCTCAAAAACCTACGAAGAAATTTGCTCCTCGCCTAAAAAATTGATTGAAACAATGGACAATGCAAACCTTGAAAAGGTCGCAATCATGAGCTATCCCTCTCCTGAAACCCACGGTATGGGAATGGAACTTGTTTACTTTGTCATTGACTATTGCTCAGGATATAGAGATAGGTTATATCCAGTTGGAAGCGTCCACCCTTCAATGGACGTTAAAGATATTATCACACATCTGGAAAAGCAGTATTCAGACATTGCAGCAATAAAACTACATCCAGTCCACCAACACTTTAAGCCAAACGATTATAGAGAAGAGGAGAGTGGTTTGAAAAGCTTGGAAGTTATTTACGAGTTTGCATCAGACAACAATTTATCGATCTTATTTCACACAGGAACAAGTATCCTTCCAAATGCTAGAGTCAAATTTGGTGACCCACTATATTTGGATGATGTCGCAAATGACTTTCCAAAGTTAAACATAATAATGAGCCATGGAGGAAGGCCATTTTGGATGGATAAAGCATTTTTTATCATGCGAAGGTTTAAGAATGTCTGGTTAGACATAAGTGGGATACCGCCAAAAAGATTGCTCGACTACTTCCCAAGATTTGAGATCATAGCCGAGAGGTGTATTTATGGAAGTGATTTGCCAAGCCCAGGTGTTAAAGGGTTAAAAGAGAATTTAGAGGAATTTCTATCTTTACCAATCTCAAAGGAGTTGAAGGAAAAGATTGCAGTCAAAAATTTTGACAAGATTTATAGAACATAGATAGACTTTTAAAACTAAAATAAAAAATTTCGGTTGATGTGGAGCATACTTAAAGCTTTACGTGAAAATCCTGATGTTTTGATTGAATCGCAAAAGAGAAGGGATGAAGACGTTACAATAGTTGAGAAAGCCATCGAATTAGATAAACAATGGAGAAAGCGTTTGTTTGAATTAAACCAATTAAGGCATGAAAGAAACAAGTTAGCTGCAAAAATAAAGTCTGCAAAGGATAAATCCAAGCTTATAGAGGAGGCTAAAAAGTTATCAGATAAAATAAAAGTTGAAGAAGAGGAACTAAAGGAGTTGGAAAAACAGCTTAATGAAATTTTATTGTCAATCCCAAACATAATTCACGAATCCGTACCAATAGGTAAGGATGATACAGAAAACGTTCCAATAAGATATTGGGGGAAGCCTAAAGTTTACAAGGAGCATTTGGATGAGTTTTTAGCCAACAACAAAAACGATGTTGAATATGAAGTTATCGATAAAAAACCTATCCCCCATGCTGATGCAGTCGAAATTTTTGGATGGGCCGACATAGAAAGGGCAGCAAAAGTTTCCGGATCAAGATTTTACTACTTACTTGACGACTTAGTATGGTTAGATTTCGCACTAATCTGCTATGCTTTGGATTACTTAGCAAAGAAAGGGTTTAAGATTGTCAATCCACCTTACATGATGCGATACAAGGCTTATGCTGGCGTCACTTCAATTGGTGATTTTGAAGAGGTTTTATACAAGATTGAAGATGAAGACCTATATTTAATTGCAACATCCGAACATCCTTTAGCAGCGATGCACATGAATGAAGTTTTGGAGGAAAAAGAGCTACCATTAATCTATGCAGGAGTTAGCCCATGCTTTAGAAAGGAGGCTGGAGCACACGGAAAGGATACAAAGGGAATTTTTAGAGTTCATCAATTTAACAAAGTTGAGCAGTTCGTCTATTGTTTGCCTGAAGAAAGTTGGGATTGGCATGAAAGGTTGATAAACAATGTAGAGGAGTTGTGGCAGGGCTTGGGAATTCCTTATAGAATTGTAAATATTTGTACAGGAGACTTGGGAATCGTTGCTGCGAAGAAGTATGACTTAGAAGCATGGATGCCCGCTCAAGGTAAATACAGGGAGATGGTCTCTTGTAGCAATTGCACAGACTGGCAGAGTTACAGATTGAACATAAGGTTTGCTGAGGAAAGGGGGAAACCAACTAAAGGCTTTGTACATACTTTAAATTCAACAGCCATTGCAACTACGAGAACAATTACAGCCATCATCGAGAACTTCCAGCTTGAAGACGGAAGGGTAGAGATTCCTAAAGTTTTAAATAAATATTTGGAGACAATTGAGGCTGCTCCCAAAGATTACTTGATTCCAAAAAATAAAATTAATTAAATTTTATTAGTTAAATTCTACACTTTTAAACTGAACTTAGGCTATATTTTTCATAAATCTATACTTTCCTACTTAAATGACACAGTCTGACAGTTTTTTGTGACAATATCCTTAAGTTCTCTGTCAAGGTAACAAACTCTTTTGAAAACTAAAATTGGGATCTAAAGCTTGATTTCGAGAATTAGAGCATTTGGAGGTGAAAAATATGTCTGATGAAGAAAGAGTAGAGGTTGCAAGAGGTATTTCAACACTCTGCAATCCTCATTAAAAAACTACCTAAAACCATCCCAAAAACTAATGCAAAGAAAAGAGCATCAAATGGAGGATAAATTAAATTTACAACATACGCTACTATACCGCAAAGAATAATAGCAGCAAATAT
>JAGGXN010000169.1 GCA_021163065.1 Archaeoglobaceae archaeon
ATTATATATCAACTATATTTTTGTCAACAACGCGAATTAAATTGTCAATTAAATTTTAGCTAACAGCTCAAGTTAGTTGGTTGACAATTTTAATTTTTAAACTACAATATAACATAAGTTGATGTAAGAAAACTTAGGCTAAACACAGCTAAGATTTTGCAAAAGACAGGTAAAGGAGAACATCTCTTTATTACATACCGTGGGAAACTCATGCTGTTATTCAGCGAATTACTGAAGATGAAATTGAAGATTATATTTTGCTTAATCCCTCTAAATTCAAGGAGAAGATTAAACAAGCTTACAAAGAATCCTTGGAGGGGAAATTTACGGGCCTTGATGAATTAATTGCTAAAACTGAGAAAGAAATTGCCAAAGTTTAACATAGTTCTTACTGAGAGCGCCCAGATAGATCTGCAGCAAATTGAGTTCAACTTGAGGCTGAAGTTATTAAAAAAACGAAAGTTGGTCAGTTTCTAATTCATAAGCATATGGGCGAATAGCTCAGTCGGGAGAGCGCTGCCTTCACGCGGCAGAGGTCACAGGTTCAAGCCCTGTTTCGCCCACTATAACAAAATAGTTCACAAGAAATAAAATTTTTACTGGGGCCGTAGTTCAGTTGGCTAGAATGCCAGACTGTCGATCTGGAGGTCGCGGGTTCGAGTCCCGTCGGCCCCGCCACAATGTCATTTTACATAAAGACCCAAAGTCTTTTGAGAAAGATTAAGCTGTTACTTAACGCGAAGAATAATGAATAACTCAACATCAAAATATGCACAAGCAGGCGTTGACGCTATTAAAGAAAACTATGCCTTAGAGCATATGAGCAAATGGATTAAAAAAAGCTTTGCTTTAAGAAAGAATGATGTAGGCTCGATAAAACTTGATGTAGGATACTTTGCAAATTTAATCGATATTGGGTCTAATATTGGCTTAGCCGTATCAACTGATGGTGTGGGAACAAAGATATTAATTGCTCAAATGATGCATAAATACGATACTATAGGGATAGATTGTGTCGCAATGAATGTTAACGATGTTATATGCTTAGGAGCTGAGCCCATTGCTCTACTTGATTATATTGCTGTGCAATCACCCAATGCGAATTTATTAGAGGAGATTACCAAAGGACTTTATAGAGGAGCTGAGATTGCAAAAGTTTCAATTCCCGGGGGAGAAATATCTCAAATGAGCGAGGTAGTCAAGGGTGTAAGGAAAGATTATGGATTTGATTTAGTAGGTACTTGCATTGGGATTGTATCTCTTGATAAAGCAATTATAGGTGAAAGTATCAATAAAAATGATACAATTGTAGGTTTAGGAAGTGATGGAATTCATAGCAACGGATTGACCTTAGCTCGAGAGATCTTTTTTAAGAAAATGAAATTCAAACCTGATAAATACTTTAATGAACTCAACAGAACAATTGGAGAGGAGCTGCTTCAGCCCACGCATATTTATGTTCCAGAAATTATGGAGATGGTAAAATCTGGTCTGAATATCAAAGCTCTGATAAACATTACAGGGGATGGTTTTTATGAATTTAACAAGAGTTGCCTCCCCTGTAAGCTATGTCATAAACTACCTTCCCGAGCCCCAGCCTATATTTACCCTATTGCAAAACTATGGCAATGTAGCTGAGGAAGAAATGTATTGGGTATACAATATGGGTATTGGGTTCTGCGTAATTTTACCAGAGGATGAAGCAGAAAGCGCTATCAACATTGCAAAAAAATACAGCGTTAATGCCTACAAAATAGGCCATGTTATTAAGGGAAAAGAAAAAAAAGTTGACATTAAACCTAAAAGACTGTTAGGAAAAGGAAATAGATTTTATAAATATTAAACTCTGATGCCGAGGTAGCTCAGTCGGTAGAGCACAGGACTGAAAATCCAATTTTACTATTCTCTGAAATCCTCGCTATAACATAAAGTTCTTTTCAAATCATAAATTCCAAGATTCTATTATTTCAATTATTTACTATTATTTTGTGCTAATTATATCACAATATGGTCACAAAATTTTGCTGTTTTAAGTAAGTATTTTATATTATTATAGAGGTAAGATTGCCCCACAGGCAACCCTTTTTCTCTAACATACCTAAAAATTTATTTCAAGTTTTTCCTATAATTAATTTTTCAATCAGTGCCAGAAAATAAAAGTGATACATATAAATATTTGGCCGCGGTGATTTGACATAATTTAAAAGACGAGTTATTATTAAACAAAAATGGAGGTAAAGATCATGAAAAAAGTACGTGTAGTAACTGTGGCAATATTAGTGTGTACTCTACTGGTGGCAATAAGTATCCCTGCTCTAAGTCAAGATCCAAGTGTTGAAGATCTCGTTAACCTGTTCATTTCTGATCCTACAACAGCAATGGACCAACTCCTTACCCTTGCTACAACTGACCCTGAAACCGTAGCCTTAGTATTAGGTCAAGTTGCCGAAAAAACAGTTGAGCTAAGAGAAACGGATCCAATCCGTGCTTCTATTCTGGAGAATGACATACTGCTTACCTGTGTTAGCTTAGTTGATGTAGACCCTCATGCTGCTGCCTTAGCAGTTAACACTGTAAAGGACCATGTTCCTGATATTGGCCAGAAAGCAGAGGATATGTGTGTAGCAGCAGGTCTTGAAGAAAGCTACCTAAGAGCTGCGAGTCCAGTTCGCCCCTAACATAACCCTCTTTGTTGTGAGGGACAGGTCTTTCACCTGTCATTATAAGGAGTGAAGCAGTCTTAAGGTAGATTTGCAATTCAGCGACAAATATTGTAAGGATATTATTTGTAGAAGCCTGAACGTTCTCGGGAGGGGATGATCTTTGTCTTGAAAAGTGTGGGTATCTTGGAGTAAGGGGACTCAGTGATACAACCGCCCGAGGAACTTAAGATAAAGAAAGATGTACCACAAAATGGAAAAACTTAACCAGATCACAGAAAAAGAACAAAGACAGGAGTTTAACAATTTTTCAGCGTTTTACCATTTTATTATTGCAATTTTGTTGGCGGGGCTATCCTATATCTATCCTTTCTATAAAAACCTCTCTACAAAAATCTATACCACCATCCATGAGATTCATCTCTATATTTTAAATAAAAATTTTGTTTATAATACTATCATAAGTATTTTAGGATTAAAACTAATTGAGGCTGGCTGACTAATCTGTTAACTTCTAAAATTTTGATAACTGAGGGGAAGAACAAAGATGAAAAACTGGCTTATGACAGGGTAATGTCAAAACTCTTATGCTGTCCCCTTTTCTGTAATATATGAAAGAGGATAGAGAAAATTTAGGAGTTCTTCCAAAAAATTGAAAACAATGAACGAAAGTAACGAGAGTAACGTCGCACCAAATACATG
>JAGGXN010000060.1 GCA_021163065.1 Archaeoglobaceae archaeon
CTGATTCCCTGAGAAGTCTGATTGCAATCTCGTAGCGTTTTCTGTATGCGTGCACGTCTTCCATGTCATTAAAAGCGCTCTCCACCCGCATATATTGGGGGAGGCTCTGTTAATTGCAAATGGCGCCGCGGGCAGGCAGGAATAACAACAAACAGAGCCTCTATCCCCTGTGAGAGCTCATTGCAAAATTTCAAAATTTAATTAATACATAACTTCTATTTAAAATTTCACCTTCCTTGAAACCTCATGAGCAATTTCCTTCAGAAAGTTCTCCAGCTCACCTACAAAGGAATAGAATCCCTCTTCCGGTTTTATCACAAACATCTCCATCTCAGAAGGGTCGTCCAGAACATTTTCCAGCACGAGTGCTTCAGCACCTTTTCTGAGAGCTTCCCTGTACTTTTTGAATCTCAGCGCTGCACCGATCTTTGCGAGAACTTCCTCTCTCATCTCCTCCATTCTCACTCCCGATTTCTCGATCATGAACACATCGTAGATATCTCTCAGCTTCATGGCCTGTCTTGTCAGAATTGCGCGAATCTTCTCGCACAGAATCTCCTCGAGGCTGTAGGCAGCGAGCTTCAGGGGATGATAGAATTCCAGGAATTCATGGAAGTAGGCTTTTTCATCATCCTGAATTTTCCTGCCGGCAAGAAGTGTTTCCGCAACCGCAATTCTGTGTGGAAAGAGAAACCTTTCAACAAAATTCACCTGTACCTTTATCAGCTCACCTCCCTTCCAGAGCTTGAATGTCGCCATTCTGCTTCCACTGCCGAATTCCACGTAGTTTCTGTTCTTCACATCACATCTGAAATCAAGCTCCATGTCATGTGCCATGTTCTCCAGGACAGAGCCGAATTTCTCTGCCTGAGCCACAAGCTCTCTTCTCAGACCCTTCCTTCCCAGATTCTCCCATGTTTTCTGGTTTCTCCATGTGAAATCGAGATCGACGCTGAAGCGGTAATAGCCAAAGTAGCATTTAACGAGGCAGGTTCCACCCTTGAAGAGATACGCATCACCGAAGGCTGTACTCAGGCCCTTCAGAATTCTGTGTATGAGCACATCTCTCTCGACCAGCGATGAATTTCGAATCCCTGATTTCTCGGCCACGAAAGCAACGAACTCAGACAAGTCCGGCATTCCTCACCACTCTCTCAACACTTTTCGGATAGAATTTGAGATACTCTTTCATTCTCTCCTTTCTCGCTTTTCCTCCATACTCCCTTAAAATGGATACTGTTCTCTCTTCTGCCACGGAGCGGTACCTCGCGAGGTAAACCATGTCCAGAAGCGTTTTCTCGAGATCCGAGTAAAGAAGCTCATTCTTCTCGACAACACCGAAACCAAAAAGCTCTTTTTTAAGCTTTATGAACTTCACATCCTCTCCATTTATTCTTATCACCTTGGGTCTGTACACGGAATCGCTTATCACATGAATAACAGGCGAAAACTCGTGCGTAACTCCGTTAAGCGTGAGAGCGGTGTTCAGTCCGAAATACCAGTTCACACCAAGCTTTTTCATTCCCAGCGATATGATTTTCAGGGTTTCAACACTTTTCCTCATTTTGAACTCCTCAAGAGTCTTGACATAGTACAGCTCGCGGAGAATTCTGATAAGATAGCCGTAGGAAATCATGAAGTTCACAACTCTCTCTGCGTTTTCACCGAATCTTCTGCAAACCTCTTTCAGATCATCTTTTATTACAGCCCTCCCCCCGAATTCCGAGAGTATGTATTTCGTCAGCTTTTTCATGGTTGTTATTTGTGTAACAACCTTTAAAAAAGTTTATGATTGTTATATGAATAACAATTCACGGTACCGATATTTGTCTCAAAGCTTTGCAATCCACTCTTCCAACTTTTAAAAATTTTCTCATGGAATTTCCAATCATGTACGGGTACGAAGATCCCGTATTCCGGCAGAAGGAAGTTTTATTTCCGGATTACATACCTGACCACCTACCTCATCGAGAAAAAGAGATAAAGGCAATCTCCTCGATAATAAACCTCGCACTTAACAATCCCTCGAACATTTCAAACATCTTCATCTACGGCCCACCGGGCACAGGAAAAACCGCATCTGTAAAGTTCATCTTCAGAAAGCTCGAAGAAGAAACCAGTGCCTTTACAGTTTACATAAACTGCTTCCAGGTAAACACCAGAATGGGAGCCCTGTACACGATAATCTTCGAGTTCTTCCGCAAGGTAAGGCCAACAAGGAGAATTCCCTCGAGGAGAGGAGTTGCCTACGATGAGCTCTACGATCTTCTCGTCTCCGAGCTGAAAAAGATGAGAACATTTCCGGTAATATGCTTCGATGAGGTTGACCACCTCCTGCCAAGAGGCTCAGAAGTGCTCTACGACCTCTCAAGGCTGAAGGAGGAATCCATTCCGGCTCTTTTGATAATGGTCACGAACGATCAGTTCGTGTTCATGAACGTTGATCCACGGATAAGAAGCTCCCTCCGTCCCGTTGAGGAAATTCCATACAGAGCGTACACCTTTGAGCAGATGAAGGAAATAATAGAGCTCAGAGTGGAGTTTGCATTTCAGAAAGGAGCTGTGGATGAAGAGGCAATAGATTACCTCGCGGAAGTTGCATGCGAGATGGGAGGAGATGTAAGAATTGCCAGGGAAACCCTGCTCAGGGCAGGGGAACTCGCGAAGAGGGACGGAAAGTTCAGGGTAACCGTGGAGCACATAAAGCAGGCTTTATCCGAATCGCAGTTTGCAAAGGCAAGAAACATGATCGAGCAGCTCTCCTCAAAGGAAAAGAAGATAATCTCGCTGATTCCTGAAACCGGAATTTTCTATCCAGAGTTCTACGAGCTTTACAGAAAGGTGTACCCTTCTGGAGTAAGGGACAGGATGCTGAGGTACTATCTGGAAAGGCTCGCGAAATACGGATTGATATCAATGGAGAGGAAGGGGATTGGTGGGAGTTATTTTATAAGGCTGAATGTGCCGAGGAAGTTTTTACTCGAGAAAGTTTAGTAAAATTTTTGTTTCTGTAAATTACCTCAACAAGTATGGGTAAAGAGAAGAACTCCTCTGAAATCCAAGAAATAGTAAGAGTTCTCAATGAACTCTCCAATGAAGATTTTTTGATTTTGGCAGAATACCTTTCTAACCCTTTTATACCAGATGAACGGAAAAGATATTTAAAAACGAAAATAAAAACATTTCCCCTTTCACAAAATAAAATTGAGTTAATAGAAAAACTAATCCGCAGTCTTGCAGTAGATATTGCCAAATATGACTTAAGTGAGGGAGAAATAAAAAGCAAAATCAATGAACTAGGAATAGTCGAAGAGAAAGTTAACATTCTTACAAATTTTTATCTAGACATAAAAGATTTATACCGTAATTACCTCACATATAGATCATTTCAAATTGGTTTACCAAAACTTGTTAGAATCGAGTGGAGATATGATTTAGTAAGGGAATCCAGCTATGCAAAGAAATTGAATTATCCCCTCTTTTTAATCTGTTTAACCATAGAGAAGAATGAAGAAGAACAAAAACTTGAATTTACCGTTGATCGTCATATGTTGAGACTATTAATCCAAGAATTTAAAGAAATGAAAAAAGTTTTAGAACCTTGAGGAGAGAATGATGAACATTCATAAATTCAGTCTAAGATACTTAGAAATTTTGGAAGAGAACTTAAAACCTAAAAAAGAGGAAAACAAGATAGTGCTGAGATGGCAACCTGAAACACCTTATAATCTACTAGATGATCTAAAGTATCTGTTTAAGTTAAATAAAGATAAAATAATCAAAAGCGCTAGAGAAATTAGTGGTCTAAAAAGCTTTCACTTTGGACCAACAGAAAATCCATTGGAGGTTGTTAAATATTCCTTTCTTTTTACGGACCACATAATAATGCAAGACTTAATATACAGGATTCTTTTTGTATCTCAACATGAAAGTAATTCTGAAATATTCAAAAGAGTAGCGCCAATAGCAATAGAAGTACTAAACTGGAAAGAACTAGTAGAAAATAAAAAACTTTTTATAGTTCCTAGCCCTTCTTTATGGAGTGAAGAAATCTTCAAATTTTGTGCAAGTAGGGACGAAGAAGGTCCATGGGGCGAAAAGAGTACTGTATTAAATGCTATTATAGGATCCAATAATCTTGACTCTATACCATTTACAGATTGGGTAAAGGGACATAGAATTTTATATAAGCTATTAGAAGAAGCTGTAACTAATATGAAAAAAGATACAAAAATTATAAATATAGCTCCATATTTAGGCAAAAGATTATGGTATTTAAAAGATGCTACACCACAAGATGTGTTTGAGTTAGAAAGTAAATATTCGGGATTTAAAGCTGAGTTAAGGCACTTAGTTTCAGAAGTTTTGGATGTCCAAAGTTTTCAGGAAGTAGAAGAACTTTCGAAGAGTGTAGCAGAGAGTATAGAGGAAGAGATTAAGAAAATGGAAAAGGAAAGAAGAAAAATCCGATTGAAAAAATCTGTTGGCGCTATTGGTTTTATTACCGGATTTGTTGGAGTTGTATTGGGAGTATATTTAGGTCAAGTCATCACTGCATTGCTAGCAGTTCCGACAGCTGCTAGTTTAATTCCTCTTCTTGAGTCTTCACCTACACACGAGAACACTGTATACATAGCATTTAAGTATTTAAAAGAAAAAGTTAAAAAAAGAAAATAACTACTGAAATCCTAAAATCTTCCACAAATAATATCATCCCAAAAGAGCTCTTTAAAGCATTTTAATGGATACTTAAGTTTTGCTAGTTTGTTTTCTTTTTCCTTCAATTTTTTCTCCTTTAAATAATAAAAAGTCTCATAAAGATTTGAATATTCTTTAAAGTTTTCTTTTGGAGTATAATTTAGCTCTCTATTAGTTAGGTAGATGTAAATTAAGCTC
>JAGGXN010000177.1 GCA_021163065.1 Archaeoglobaceae archaeon
ATCAAATTGTAGGTAGACATTCTGCTGTAAAAACATGTTTATGGCTTAAAAAATCGTTAAAAGACAATGGTATCTGTTATAAGCAAAAATTTTACGGCATAAAATCCCATCGCTGCCTCCAAATGACTCCAGCTTTGATTTGCAATCAAAGCTGTATTTACTGCTGGAGGCCTTTGGAATTATTAGACGAGCCTGAAGGCTGGGACACTCCAGAATTCATTGTTGAGGAAAGTATAAAGGCTCAGCATAGACTACTTAGCGGATTTCACGGAACACCGAATGTGAATAAGAAAAAACTTGAGGAAGCTTACAATCCAAACCAGGTAGCAATAAGCTTAATTGGAGAACCAACTTTATATCCAATGCTTGATGAATTGATTGAGGAGTACAAAAAGAGAGGTTTTACAACGTTTGTAGTTTCAAATGGTACGAATCCGAATGTTATTGAAAAAATAGATCCTTATCAACTTTATATAAGCTTAACGGCTTACAGTGAAGAGAGTCATTTAACGCTAAATAGACCATCAAAAAATTATTGGGATGAAATTAACAAAAGCCTGAGAATTTTGAGTGAAAAAGATTGTAGAACGGTTCTAAGGCTAACTCTGATTAAGGGATACAACATGAAGGCTGAAAATTACGTCAAGCTAATAGAAAAAGCTTCACCTATGTTCATCGAAGCTAAGGCATACATGTACTTAGGCTATTCAAGGTTAAGATTGCCAAAGACTGCAATGCCAGAGCATGAAGAAGTGAGAAAATTTTCGGAAGAGTTAGCCAAACTTACAGGCTATGAAATAAAAGATGAATCACAAATAAGCAGAGTTGTGTTACTATCATGAAACTTGATGAATTTAAGGAGAAGCTTACCGAAATTGAGAATGCAAGAGAGGAGCTTTTGAAGTTATCGAGGAAGATGAGAATTAATGCAACTAAGGCTATATCTGCCATTCATTCTAAAGACGATCCAGAAAGTTATCTGAAAATGGCTTTGGAAATTTTGGATGAGATCGTGAAATACAAAAGTTATCCAACAATTTACTATCAGATAACATTTGATGCAATGCAGGAGTTAGTCGAGGCTTACTGCTTTTATCACATCGTATCCAAGAAAAACTTAGACTTTGATTTTTCAAATTTAAAGGTTGAGATTCCAGCAATTCTTACAGGCTTAGCTGATTTGATTGGAGAGCTAAGAAGGCATACCTTAGATTTGCTAATAAACAATGAGTTTGATGAAGCTAAGCAAATGATTGAGTTTATGGAGAAAATCTATGCTGAATTGATTTCATTTAGTTTTCCAAATAAAATCGTGCCAAATTTAAGAGTTAAACTTGATGTTGGTAGGAATGCTATAGAAAGGACAAAGTCAGACTTCATTGCTGCCCGGATTTTCAAAAAAGATTGAAACTTTAAAAGCTTAAGTGATAAAGCCGCGGATTTTGACATTAGTTGCGTTATTTTTGCTGAGAAATTCTTAGCTTGCATCTTTCCTTATCTGAGAAACATTTGTTTTGATGATCTCCAAAATTAAATGAAGAACTGGATTATATATTTGAGAGACAGTATAAATATCAAAATCGTGAGACAGAGCCTTATCAGCCTTTCCGGCAGGTATTTCTGAATCCGAGCACCGCAATACATGCCTGACAACCCGCCAAATCCCAAGGCGAGACCGATATCGAGGTGTGGGAGGTAGCCTAAGGAGGCGTAGCTGATTATTCCGAATACTGAAGATGTAAATGTTCCCAAGAGATTTGCACCTGCTATTGTATAAACGGGAAGTTTAAAGAGCGATAAGATCAGAGGGGCGGCTAAGGCACCGCCGCCGACTCCGTAAACCCCTCCGATTACCCCTATGGCAACAGAAATCGCAAAGATACCGAGGGGATTAAATGAATATTTAACCCCCCAGAAATCGAAGGATATACTTTTTAAAGTTAATTCTTTGATGGTGACGAAACCTTTCACACCCTTAAATACTTTCACTTTCTCATCCATCTCCTTAACGTGCTTTGAACGTATGGATCTTGCGAGATTTAATCCTAAAAACATTAAAACTGCTCCTACGAACAGTTTAAATGTTTTCACATCCAAAAGGATGTGTGTTCTTATCAGTGAGCCCACATATATTCCGGGAAGGTATCCAGCAATCATAACAAACGCCAAAATCCAAAGCATTCTTCTTTCCTTCCAGTATCTGTATACGGCGCTCGGAATTGCTATTGTGTTGTAAAGAAAGTTCGTTGCGTTGACAGTGGGATCAATTATCCCAAGAACGCTCACCTGAAAAGGGAGAAGCAAGAAAGCTCCCGAAACGCCAGCGGGAGATGCGAAGAAAGCTACGACAAATGCTGTTAAAAACGTAAGCAAGAGTTGCATATGATCCACTATCATCGCCCTGCCTGCTTTTTCAAAAATTCATCAATCTCTTTCTTCGATGGAAAATTTCTAGCACCATAATATCTTATGTTGCAAGATGCAACATAGTTGCCAAGTAAAAGACTCTTTTCCAGCCCAAAATTGTTTAGAAATCCGTAAATAAATCCAACAGCAAAAGCATCTCCAGCGCCAGTGCTGTCAACAACATCTGTCTTGAAAGCCCTTTTTTCTATTTTCTTTAAACCTTCAATCTTTGAAATGCATCTGCAACCATCTTTGCCTAACGTGATTATTAAATAATCTACAAACTTTAAAATTTCTTCCTCACTTTTATTTAGCGTCAAAAATTCATCTTTCGACATTATCAGCATGTCAACGTATTTCAACAACTCGGACAGTTTTTCAAAGCCTAAACTTGTGTACGGAAAGCCGGGATTTAGTATTACAAACGTTTTAAACTTTTTAGCTTTCTTAGCCAAATTTAAATGGACTGCAAAGCTTTTATCACTCGGAAATGGATCCAAATAGAGATAATCAATCTCCTCAAAGTCTTTGTCTTCCATAGGTAAATCGACAATTCCAGCTGCATTTGGATGGACAAAGAACGTTCTTTCTCCATTTTTGTCAACGTATATGACAACTTTTCCAGTTTCTTTGTGCGTTACATTGCAAATCAATTCAACACCACCCATACTTTTTTAAAGAACTCAGCATCTTCATCTTCCCCAATTGTGGAGTAAAACCTACACTTAACGCCTAAGATAGATAAGCCGTAAATCACATTTGCTGCTGCACCTCCAGCCATTTTCATCGTCTTTCTTACAACGGCGTGTCCGCCTACCTTAGGATATTCATCAATGACATTTATGTAATCTACCAGTGCTGGTCCTACGCCTGCCAACATAATGCTTTGATGTTTTTAGACATTAAAAAATCTTTGAAATCATGCTTTTTTCCAGAGTTTATACTCTTTCTCTAACCCAGCTTTTTCGATTAAATCAAGGGATACTATGTATTCATCCTCCACTTCCCTCTTACTTCCAACGATCAAGTATTTGTCTTTTCCAATTAACTCTACTTCTCCTTTAGCCTCTATCGTTTCATTTTTGAATCCCTGTCCAACGTACGTGTGCGTAAAGCTTAACACAGCCTTTATTTCGCTATGCGCTACTGCATAGTATGCTGGATAGTCGAAAATGTAAGAATCATCAACAACTTTTGCTATTATCGTTTTCTTTCCAAGCTTTAATCCCTTATCCTCGGGAATTTTTCTACCTAACTCTGAATAATCTCTGACGTAGAGCAAATCAAAGTAGGTATCTTTTATAAATGCCCTGTGATATTTCCTTTTTTCATGAACCAAAAACAGATCGTAAGGTATGTTCACTCTCCTCTTCTCATATATAAAATTCCAAGTTTCTGAATCTGGCTCCGAAATTTCATTTCTCTCTATCCCTCTCTTTATTTTCTCTCTCCCCTTAAACCACCAACTGCCGTACATAACAAAATCGACATCCGATTCTTCTCCAATTAATCCAATTAACCTCGACCCAGTAACACCCATGTATTCATTTGGAATGCCTTTAAAGAATTCAACAACCCTTCTCACTTCTCTATACGCCAATGCCTCGCTTAACCTTTCTTCTGGTTTAAAAACCTCGTCAACATCCTTCAATGGAATTTTGAAAATTCCGTTTTTAAAGTATTTTATCTTATTTTTCACAGCATAACTTACAGCTTCATCATGAATCAGCTTTCTAAATCTCTTACCATCCTTTATTCTATCCCCCTTGTTGTTTGGTACGTATCTGAGAAAGCATTTGACATACTCTTCATTTCTATAGCCTAAAACTGAAAAGAATAAGTCCTTTACTCTCAAAAAATCCCTTAACCTTATTGGTTTGTCTAATTTAACCTCTTTAGACATCATCTAAACCTTTTCTTTTTCACTCTATCTTTAAACATCGCGTAGATTCTTTTTATATCTCTTGCTTTAGCTTTATCACCATATCTTTTAAGCAATTTACCATCATTAAGCTTCATTCTTGAGATTTGAAACACCTTTCCATCAATTTCCAGTTCTTCACCAACGGCAAACTCGGTGTCGCCCGAAACAACAACTTTATATGGAGTCGTTACAGCTCTTTTGTGTAAGCTCATCTTAACAACAACTTCCCCAACGTTTCTAAGCCATATAGTTGAGGCTTTCTCAGCATCACATCTATCAAACCTCTTACCATCTACCTCAATTGATGTTACCTCCCCCAACTTGTATCCATCCTTAGTCTCAACTATAAGCTCATCTCCCTTCTCAATTAAATCATGCTGTTTCAGTAAAACACTTCCCTTTTCAGATTCTTCTCCTGAGCTAATTATGGCTCTGACTTTAATCTCTTTCTCAGGCTTAAAATAAGTGTGAGTGTTGCATTCAACACACCGGTAAAGATTTTTATCTTCTCTAACAAGAATGTGTTCAGTTTCTTCTTTGCACGTATCGCAATAGATATATCTTCGCATATAAAAAGAATTAGCAATGTGTTAAGAAACTTTTTGCTTTAATTTTTAAAAAATAAAAATTTAAAAGATTACTCAGCTTTCGGTGGCCTTAATATGAACGATATTATAAGGGCTATCAAGCACATTGTCCCCGATGCCGCATAAGCAGCCTCATAACCTCCCGTAGCGTCTCTGATAAAACCTGCAAGCTGAGGCCCTATTAACCCAGCTGCACCCCATGCGGTAAAGTGTACTGCGTAATTAAATCCAAGATTTTTCGCTCCAAAGAAGTCGGCATTATAAGTTGGCATTAACGCCAGAACACCTCCGTAAGCAAGACCAACTAAAATGACTGCAAGGAAAATTCCTGCTACACCCAAAGCTGCAACTATTCCAAGGAATGTGTACATCATTATCGTCATTAAACCCGCATCAAGAATCAATGCTGTTCTTCTTCCAACCTTATCTGACAGTGCACCAAATCCAGGTCTACCAAATCCATTAAACAATGACAGCATACCAACAGCAATAACTCCTGCAGTAGTTCCTAACATTGGTAAATCCGCACCATATTCTTTGGCAACGATCTTTATGTGGCCTATTGTCAACAATCCTGCTGCAGCCATAAACCAATACCAAAGCCACAACATCCAGAATTGCTTTGTCCGTATCATTTCCCTCCATTCATATTCCTTGTGAGCAACATGTATCTTTGCAGTTTTTTCGGTAGTTGGCGCAGGTGGCTCCCAACCTTCAGGCTTCCAGTCATCCGGTGGGAACCTCAAAACTGCTCCAGCACCACAGACAACGATAAGGAAGAGTATACCCATGTATAAGAAAGCGTAAGACCACCCTACTGAATATATCAAGCTAACAGCTACTGGGGCTAAGAACAACGCACCCATACCGAAACCCATTACTGCAAGCCCAACAGCAAATCCAGATTTGTCGGGGAACCAACGTCTTGCAATGGGAACCGGTACATTGTAAGCAAATCCGATACCGATACCACCTATGATACCATATGCAAAATACAGCCAATACAGAGAATTCAAGTTAAAGCCTGAACCTCTACCATACACTATTGATTCCAAAACGGGCTTACTATCTACTACAATTTTTGCATTTGTGAAAGTTTTACTTTCCCCTGGTGGAATTACCACTTTTTCACCATTAACCGTAATCTCTAATGGCTTTTTAAATTTATTTGGTATTGTTATTTTATCAAATTCAAGTTCTCTGTCCAAAAACTTCTTGCTTGTCGGGTCTGCAAAAAATCCGTCAGTGGCAAACATTCCTGCAGCGCTTGTTAAGATCCAACCCAAAGCCAATAAAATTCCTCCAAGCCACACAACCTTCTTTGGTCCCCATTTGCCAAGCAACAGACCGGCAGGAAGCATTCCAACAGCAAAAAAAGCCACAACAAGTGTAAAAGCTCCCGATGTCAAAGCTCTTGTCCATCCAAAGATACTCTCTAAGGGCCCTATGAAAACCGACCAAGAGTATATCACTCCCAACATTAGGTTTATCAAAAACCCACAAAGCAAATACACCCATCTCGACGTCATACTCTACCACCTTTTTTAACGATTAAAAATAAAAGATTTCAAGTATATATAGATTTCTGTTATCTAGAATGTGATATAATATTTATATTTTTCTAGAATTTCAACCAAAAATCTTAAATAAATTAAAAAAATTTTTAGAAAGTTAAAAATAATATTTAAAATTTTCTTAAATTGATTCGAAAACCTTAAATATTATATTACTAATCGTGAGAAATCTAGGAGGGGTGTGAATGGTTGAAGAAAAAGAAAGGGCGTATGAATTGAAAAGCGCATTCGAAACAGTAGGCATGTATAAAGAATGGTGGGCGAACCCAGCAGTTCTTGGATTGATGGGCTTTGCATTAACAACAATGGCCACTGGGTTACATAATGCCGGATTTTGGGGTGCTGGACCAACTTTGGCCTTAGCAATAGCCTTTGGTGGAACTGCTCAGTTTATTGCTGGTGTCATCGATTTCAGAAAAGGTAGTATCTTTGGTGGAACCGCATTCTGCTCGTACGGTGCTTTCTGGTGGGCTGTGTTTGTCATGCTATTTGTTCTACCCATGGGCGGTGTAAAGATAGACGCATCGCAAGAATTCGGTTTCTTCCTGATGTGGACACTGTTTACCTTCGCTTTCTGCCTTGCAGTGTTCAAAGTCGGTAAGTTCTTAACAGTGCTATTCTGGCTATTGTTAATAGCTTTCATAATGCTCGACGGAGTTACTTTGGGAATACTCTCGCCAGTTCCAGCAGGATGGGAGACCTTCATTACAGGACTTCTTGCATGGTACATTGCAATGGCAGAACTCGTTAACACAGTCTGGGGTAGGCAAGTGC
>JAGGXN010000126.1 GCA_021163065.1 Archaeoglobaceae archaeon
ATTAACCAATTTTACCACCCTTCTTCAACTTATTAAAGAATTCTTCGTCTTCCTGAATTAAAAACATGAGTTCATCCATCTTATCAAGCTTAATGAGGGTTAATCCAGCTCCATCTTTTCTTTTAAGAACAATTAGCTTATCTTCCGCTTTGATATTCAACTCTTTTCTCGCATCGACGGGAATAGCTATTTGTCCCTTCTCACTTACAGTAACTACACCATATACAATTCTCTGTTTTGAGCAAATTCCCCTCTTTTTTCTCATCCTCTCACTAAATTTATAAGATTTTTTACTTGCTTTACATTACTTTACTTTACTATTTAACAAGTACGATAACCAAAATTATACTCTCAACTTTTAAATATTGCAAAAAAAGAAATTACAAATAATGAAGTGGTTGGAATTTAGTGATACGATAGAAAAAAATAAGGAGTTTCACGAAAGATACCATAAAGCTGTAAACCATCCAATTAGAAAGAAGATTCTTAAAATGCTCAAAGAAGGAAAAAATTATGATGAAATAATGAATAAACTGAATTTGAACGAAAAAAACTTTGAGTACCATCTAAGACTGCTTGAGTGGGGATTCTGTATTGAAAGAGATAAAGACAATAAAAAGAAACTTAAAATAACTGAAGAGGGAAAAATTGTTGACTATTTGGGTGATTGAATGAGAGTTGCATTAGCTCAACTTAGGGTTTCCCCTGACAAGGATGTAAACATTATGAAAGCTTTAAGCCTGATTAAGAGGTCTATGCAAGTAAATGCAGACTTAGTTGTCTTACCTGAAGTTTTCAACACCGGCTTTTTCCCTCACAACTACAATTTGATAGGTGATTTGAAAGAGGAATTAGAATTCATACTGAAATTGAGCGAGCAGAAGGAAATTGTTATAATAGGCGGCGTAGCTGAGAGAGATGGAGAAAATTTATACAACACAGCAATCGTTATCCATAAAGGAAAGATAATTGGAAAGTATAGAAAAACACATCTCTTTCCATTAACTTCTGAAAAAGAATACTTTACACCTGGAGACAAGCTCACCGTTTTTGACACTCCAGTAGGTAAAATTGGGATTATGATTTGCTATGAGATAAGATTCCCTGAGATAGCCAGAAAGTTGATAAGAATGGGTGCTGAAATGCTTGTTGTTGTTGCAGAATTTCCACCACAGAGAATAGAGCATTGGAGTGTTTTGCTAAGAGCTAGAGCAATTGAAAATCAGGTGTATGTTGTAGGGGTGAACTGCGTTGAAGGAGATCTAAAGTACCCAGGCAAATCTATGCTTGTTGACCCACTTGGAAAAGTTGTTATTGAAGCTGGGAATGTGCAGGAAGTTGTCATGGCAGACATAGATTTGGGCTTAGTAAAGGAAGTTAGAGAGAAATTCCCATTTTTAAATGATCTAAGGGAAGAGATAGTCAAATGAAGGTGGCTATTTTAAGACCAAGAGAATATTTGAACGAGACTTTGTCCAAGCTTAAAAAAGAGGGATTTGATGCTATCGGTATTCCATTCATTGAAATCGAACACTTAAAGGAGAATTTGAATTTAAATGAGTTTGACTTTGATGCATTGATTGTAACGAGTCAAACGGCTGCAAAAATATTAGTAAACTCGGGATTTAACTTAAAAGACAAAGAAATAATTGCAATAGGTAAAAAAACTGCCAAAGTTTTTGAATTACACGGCTTTAATACTTTCATTCCTTCAAAGTTTGATTCAAAATCTGTTTATGAAGAATTTAAAGAAAAATTGGCTAAAAAGAGGGTTTTAATCCTAAGGAGTGATAAGGGCAGCGATGAAATATTTAAATTAAAAGATTATTGCGAGCTTTTAGAGATTCAGCTTTACAAAATAAAATTTAAACATGGTTATGAGCAGAAAGAGTTTATTAGAGAAGTTTATAAAAATAAGAATAATTATGCCATCGTTTTTTCAAGCAGCATGATTGCAAAAAGTTTCATTAATTTGTCAGAAAAGCTTGGATTTGAGCCCGAGAGTCTCGAGCAAATGTGCATAGCCATAGGCCCTCCAACAAAAAGTGTTTTGGAAAACAATAAAATAAAAGCTCTAATGCCATTGGAATACACATTTGATGGGATAATCGATCTGTTAAAAGAGCTAAAATTAAATAAAACGTGAATATATAGAAATTATGGAACTAAGAGAGATTCAGGCAATGATTAAAGAAAAATACTATCATTATGACGTAAAATCTGGAGCCCTATTTTTATTAGCTGTACTTTTTGAAGAAGTTGGCGAGTTGGCAGAAGCTGTTAGAAAAGGGGATACAAAAGCTGTCAATGAAGAATTAGTTGATGTCTTGTTTATGCTTTTAAGCATTGCAAATCTTTTCAACGTTGAATTGGAAAACAGACTTGTTGAAAAATACATAAAAAATGATCCAAGTAAAAAATGGGATTTGCCTTAAAAATCAAAAAACTTTATTTTAATGCCCATATCACTTTCAGCAGCCCTTTTATAGACAATAGATGCCGTTGAAATGTCTTGAATTGCTAAGCCAGTTGAATCAAATATTGTTATCTCATCATCACTAAGTCTTCCAGGCTTCTTACCAACAATGATCTCTCCAAGAGTAGCATGAATGCTGCTTTCCTCCAAAATTCCTTTACTGATTGCAACGTTAATTTCTCCGCTATGTAAAGCTTGTTCTAAGTCATCAACGATTATTTTTGACCTTAACAAGATTTTTTCATCTAATTCCTGTTTTCCCGGAGCATCAGCACCGATTGCATTGATATGCATTCCATTGCTAACCCATTCTTCCTTAACAACTGGCTTTTTTGACGGTGTTGTCGTCGTCAACACATCGCAATCGCAAACTTCTTCAATGCCCCTAATTTTAGCATCAACTCCTTTGCTTTCGCAAAATTCGATAAATTTTTTGGCATTTCCTTCATTGATATCATAGGCTTTAACCTCTTCAATTTTAAATATCATCGATAAAGCCATGAATTGTGTATATGCTTGCGTTCCGCAACCTACAAACCCAAAAACTTTACTGTTTTTTCTTGCCAAATATTTTGCAGCTATGCCTCCTGCTGCTCCGGTTCGCATGTTTGTTATATGCATGGCATCCATGACTGCTAAAGGAAACCCAGTCTCAGGGTCATTGTAGATTAATAGAGCCATGACTGTTGGCAAACCAATCTTTGGATTTTCTGGATGAGAATTTACCCACTTAACTCCAGCTTTACCTTCTAGATAAGCTGGCATCGCTCTTAAATCACCTTTATCGAAGTTTAAATAAACTTTTGGTGGCATTTGAGTTAGCCCTTTTCCATGCATTTCAAAGGCATGTTCAACGGCTTTAATAGTGTCTTCCATCGTTAAGATTTTTTCAACGTCCTTTTTTGTTAATATTGTTGTCTCCATAAATTTCGTTTTATGTTTTGCTTAAAAAGTCTTGCTTAGTGATAGAAAAAATTATTAGTTTATTGCTGAATTCAGCAAAAGGTGATCGGATGTATAGGATTGCAGTAATTCCCGGAGACGGTATTGGTCCTGAGATAATAAATGAGGGTAAGAAGGTAATCGAGGCTGTTAGCGAGAAAGAAAATTTTGAAGTAGAATGGATTGAGTACCCATTTGGTGCAGACCACTATTTGGAGACAGGTGAGTTGCTCAACGAAGATGCTCTAAAAGAGATAGAAAAAATGGACGCCATATACTTGGGAGCTTTGGGCGATCCTAGGGTTGAGCCGGGAGTTCTTGAGAAAGGAATACTGCTTGCATTAAGGTTCTACTTTGACCAATACGTCAATCTTCGACCCGTAAAGTTGTTGGAAGGCGTAGAATGTCCTTTAAAGAATAAGAAGCCTGAAGACATTGATTTTGTTGTTGTTAGGGAAAATACTGAAGATTTCTATGTAGGCATAGGAAATCACGCCAATGTTGGGAAAAACAAGCAGGAGTTGGAGATAATCAGAAGTCTCTACAGTGTTAAATTCGGCTTGGACATAGAAGTTGATGGATGTGAAATAACCTATCAAATCGGCGTAATCAGCAGAAAGGGGGCAGAGAGGGTAATTAGATACGCATTTGAGCTGGCAAGGAAAAGAGGGGATAGCAGAGTCACGGCGGTTGATAAAGCCAACGTTTTGAGTCACGTTTACAATTTCTGGAGGAGTATAGTTGAAGAAGTCAGCAAAGATTATCCAGACATCGAGCATGAGTTTAACTTCGTTGATGCGATCACGATGTGGTTTGTCAAGAATCCAGAGTGGTATCAAACGATAGTAACTCCAAACATGTTTGGAGACATAATAACGGATTTGGGGGCTATGATACAGGGTGGTTTAGGCTTAGCTCCTGGAGGCAACATAAATCCCGATGGCGTTTCAATGTTCGAACCAATTCACGGTTCAGCTCCAAAGTATGCAGGAAAGAACGTAGCAAATCCAATAGCAACAATCTGGGCTGGAGCAATGATGCTTGAAGAAATTGGAGAGGAAAAAGCTGCTAATGACATAGTGAAGGCTATAGAACTCGTATTGAAGGAAGGAAAAGTAAGGACAAAGGATTTGGGCGGTAAGGCGACAACTTCCGAGATGGGAGATGCAATTGCTAAGAAAGTAAAGGAATTGGAATAGCTTAAACATTTACTCCTAAAATTTCTTCTGCTTTTTTCAAAGCCTCGTCACCTCCAATTAAATATGCGAAATCTCCCCTTTTTAATACCGTATCAGCCTCAGGCATAATTAGCTTTCCATTTCTCTCGATAGCCACAACCGTGCATCCTGTTTTTTTTCTCAGATCCAATTCTCTAAGGCTTTTGTTGTCAACTCCAACCTCAACCTTTTCAAGGGTCAACATTTCCCCCTTTCTACTCATTATAGATTCAATGAATTCAATTGTTGCAGGTCTTTTTAATGTTGCAATCACTTTCCTAGCAGCGTCTCTGTAGGGAGAAAGTATAAAATCTACGTTAACTCTTTTCAACTTCTTTTCTGAATCTGGACTTCTAAGTATTGCAAACGTATATATCTTCGGATTCAACTCCTTTGCAGCCATTATTGTAAAAGCATTTGACGCATCGGTCATGCAGGCTATTAAAGCCTTAGCTTTCTCAATATTTGCCTTTATTAAAACTTCTTCCTCGGTAGCATCACCCAATATTGCCAAATATCCACTCTCTCTTGCAACACTTACTTTTTCTGCTTTGTTGTCTATTATCACAACATTTTCTTTTAAAAACTCCTCAGCAATCTCCTTCCCCATAACTCCAAAACCGCAGACAATTACATGGTTCTCCATCTTTGCCAATCTTTTTATTTCCCTCATCTTTATTCTCCTCTCAATAATTAGAGGCATTAATACATTCATTGAATAAAAAAATATACCTATTCCAAAGAACATCAAAAACATCGATATAATCCTGCCTTTAACACCTATCTTAAAAAGTTCACCATAACCGGTAGTTGTTATTGTAATTACTGTCATATACAAAGATTCAAAAAGCCCCCATCCTTCTGCAATGTGATATGCTAAAGTACCAAAGAGTATAACGGCTGTTAAAGCTCCGAGAATACTTGCTACGTCTTTTCTTACGTCATTCATTACTTAAAGCTTTTTAATATTCCTTATTTTAAACCTTCCAATTTCGTACAAAATTCGAAAATAATTTAAAGTTAATTTCATTTTAAAAATTGGTGGTAGTATGGTTAATTTTGAGTTTACTCAGGAACAAAAAGATATTCAGAAAGCTGCTAGGGAATTTGCCGTAAATGAGTTTACAAAAGAGAGAGGTGAAGAGTACGACAAAAAAGAGGAGTTTCCATTTGAGTTATGGAAAAAAGCATGTGAGCTTGGGTTTATAGGAGTACATTTTCCCGAAGAATATGGTGGAGCGGGCTTAGGAATTCTGGAAAACACGTTAATTGTAGAGGAATTTTGCAGGGCTGACAGCACAATTGGCAGTGCAATAATCTTAGCAGATTTCTCATCGGAAGTTGTAATGAGGTTTGGAAGTGAGCAGCAAAAGAAGGAGGTTTTGCCAAAAGTTGCTGGAGGAAAGGCAATTACAGCAGGCTGCTACACTGAACCTGAGGCGGGAAGTGATTTAACGGCAATAAAAACTAAGGCGGAGAAGGATGGGGATGAGTGGGTGATAAACGGAACGAAGACGTTTATTACGAATGGAACGATCGCAGATTACTTCATAGTTTTAGCAGTTACCGATCCTGAAGCGAAGCCAAGGTATAGGGGCTTTACAACCTTCCTTGTTAAGAAGGATGCTGAAGGATTGACGACTAACAAAATTGGTGGAAAATTTGGCATAAAGGCATCACCAACTTCTGAAGTTAATTTCAAGGATGTCAGAGTTGGAGATGACGCTATAATAGGCCAATTAAACAAAGGATTCTACCAAGTTTTAGAGTTTTTTGATGAAAGCAGAATTGAAATCGCCGCTCAAGCTTTGGGTATTGCTCAAGGAGCTTTTGATATAACTATTGAATATGTAAAGCAAAGAAAACAGTTTGGACAACCAATTGCCGCATTCCAAGCTTTACAACACAGACTCGCTGATTTGCGAACACAAATTGAGACTGCAAGGCTATTGATATACAAATCAGCCTGGAATTACGATCAAGGCAGAATTGATCCAGGTTTAACCTCAATGGCTAAATACTGGGCTGGGAAAGTTGCCGTCAAGGTTTGTGATGAAGCCATTCAGATGCATGGAGGCTATGGATACATAGCCGAATACGCAGTAGAAAGATTTTACAGAGATGCAAAAATAACTGAAATTTACGAAGGTACTAAGGAAATTCAGCTAAACACGATTGCAAAAGATCTCTTGGGCAAATTTAAGTAATTTTTAATTTTTTAAATTCTAAGCATAAAGTTGTTATTGGCAGAGACGTTTTCAATCATTTTTGACGTTAATTTGAAAGTAAGAGTGTCAAGTCAAACTTTTAAAATTAACAATCTAATGGTTGCATAACCATCTAAGCATAATTAGGCTGCTGTCAGAATTTTAAAAATTCATTAAAAGCTTGTTGATTTTGCTAAGGCTGCAAAAGAATATGGTTTGGAACTAAATTCAAAAAGAAACAAGTCAAAATATTCAGTTTCCTTTTTAAGTAGGAGGCTTTGGTTTACTTGACACATAATTTACAGGTTTTATTGGTATAACACACAACCTTCCATCAAACTCTGCAATTTCAGCTTTAACTCCATAGACTTTTTCTATATTGTTTGGCGTTAAAACCCTTTTAGGACTTCCCACAGCAAATATTTTACCATCTTTCATCATAAATATTCTGTCAGCATACTTTGAAGCTGAATTTAAATCATGTATCGCTATTATCGCAGTAATCTTCCTCTCCTCAACAATCATTTTTATAATTTCCATAACTTCAAGTTGATGTTTGATGTCTAAATTTGCAGTTGGTTCATCAAGTAACAAAATTTCCGGTTCTTGGGCTAAGGCTCTTGCTATAAGGACTTTTTGCTGTTGCCCTCCACTCAACGCATTAAAGTCTCTCATTGCAATGTCTTCAATGTTCAACGTTTTTAAAGCTTCAATAACCTTTTCTATATCCCCTTTGCTGCATTTCCAAGTTAAATACGGTTTTCTGCCCATTAAAACAACTTCAAAAACAGTAGCTGGAAAAAGTTGTCTAACACTTTGAGGAACGTAACCCATAGCTTTTGCAATCTCAACTTGGCTAAGGTCATTTATATTTCTTCCGTCAATTAACACAACCCCTCTTTGAGGATATAAAATCCTGTTTATGCATTTAAGCAACGTTGATTTCCCAGAACCGTTTGGGCCTACTACTGCGACAACTTCAGCTTCATTGATGTCCATTGAAACACCTTTAAGCGCTGAAATACTGTTGTAGCTGAATTCTAAGCCTCTAATTTTTATTTTCATACTACCAATACTCCCTCTTTCTCCTTATAAGCAAATATAAGAACATTGGACCTCCTAAGCAATTTGTGACAACACCCACCGGAAGTATTACTGGTGCCAAGATTGTTCTCGCAATAGTATCACATGTCAACAATAGAAAACCTCCAAAGAGTGTTGAGGCTGGCAGCAAGTATCTGTAATCTCCGCCAATCATCATTCTGCAAATGTGCGGCGCTACCAAGCATATGAAGCCAATTGTTCCAGTAAAACTTATGATTGATGCTGTTATAAATGAGGAGGTGAGCATAACAACAACTCTTTCCATTTCAGGATTAACACCCAAGCTTTTTGCAACCTCATCTCCAGAGAGCATCATAACGTTTACGTCCCAAGTTTTTATCATCAACAATATAAATCCGATTATAAAAAATAGGAAAACTATTGGAATTATTTTCCACTCCGCTTTTCCCAAATCACCCACCATCCAAAAATATGCTGACTTAACAGCTTCAGATTCTGCAAAATACATCAAAATAGTTGTTATCGCACTAAATACATACATCATTGCAATTCCTGCTAATATCATTGTTTCAGGAGTAGCTCCTTTGAATCTGGCTAAAGCAAGTATTACAAATGTAGGTATTAAAGAAAATAGAAATGCGTTTCCAACTACAATGTATTTGCCGGCAAATACACCTTTCGATAGTATTATTGCGATTGCCGCCCCAAGACCGGCTGCAGAGGAAATTCCCAGAGTATATGGTGTTGCAAGTGGATTTTTCAAAATTCCCTGAGTCATTGCCCCACTGGAAGCCAGCCCTGCTCCTGCAATCACTGCCAGAATTATCCTTGGCATTCTTAGATTCCATACAATCGATTCTTTTGTATTTTCAGGATGCCTTATTAAACACTTCAAAATTATTGAATAAACTTCTGAGACTGAAATTGGATACGAGCCGAGCGTTGCAGAAATTCCTGCAATAGTTACTATTAAAACTAATATAAAAATTATAAAAATAATTTTTTGAGTTGTATGCTTTTTGTATTCTTCAATCAAACTTGCATCCATTTTTACCAATGAGGATAGACAAAACTTCCTTGTTTACTAACATTGTAATTTATATGCAAGAAGTTGTCAATGTACTCCTGGAACACTTCCTTTGGATTTACATCGTTGTAAAGTTCCGGATAAAGCCACTTTGCGACTGTTAACAGCGCTACCGGAAAGGATGGAGCTGTTGCAAGATCGGCAGATATTATATACACCCTATTGTTTTTCACCGCTGGAACGTTTTCAAAACCTGGCGTGTTTACTATTTCTTCATAATCTGCCTTCATACCACTTATATTATCCTTCTCATATCCCCCAGCATAACTCCACTTTATTATTACATCCGGAACCCAAAGTATTATTTGCTCTGGATCAACATTGAAATAACCTTTTCTACCTTTCAAAACGTTATTACCACCAGCCAAGACTGTCAAGTCATACAAGCCTGTACCTTCACCAAAGGCCCTCAAAGGTTTACCACAAGTATAGACCTTAACCTTTTTTTCAGGAATTCTTGATTTAACGAGATTCTCATATTTCTCAAACCAAGAAATATACCTGCTCGCATTTTCCTCCTTGCCAAGCAAGTATCCTAACTTTCTCATCTCATCCTTTAACGTGCTTCCCTTGTAGAAGTCCAATCTTATTACAATTATTTTTGGATTTACCAGTTTAAGCTTATCCTCGAGTTTGCTTGGATCTGGCCATTTAACATAGGTTATAACAACATCCGGATTAAGTTTTGCTATAGCCTCAACATCCGGATTGAAACAAGAACCTACTGATGGTAATTTACTTAGCTTTGGAAATTGTTTTTCACCACTTTTTGTATATTTACTAACTCCCACAATCTTATCATCAGCACCCAATATTTTTAAAGCCTCAACTGCATCGCTGTCCAAGGCTACAATCCTTTCTATTGGTTTTTCTATTTTTACAATGTTACCTGCAGAATCTACGACTGTTTTTTCTGCTGCACATATACTACTCATAGCTATTAAAATGCCCAGCACAATTCCAATAGATAGCAATCTCATACTATCACCAAATAATGTAAGAATCTATGCTACTTATATATTTTTTGATTTTAAATAGTATTATAAATAAAATATTTTAGTAGTATAAGAACATAACTAAGAAATACTATTTTAGAATTAAATCTAAAAAATTGTCAATTTAATTTGAAATGATAATACTTAAATACAATCTCAGTATTAAGATCTACATGCAATTGAGCTTCATAGTAGGTTACGGGGCTTCGATGCTTCCAGCTTTATCAAAGATATCAAACGAAGAAGCGGAAAAGATTGGTTTTGAATGCTTAGTTGTTAGCGATTCTTTAAGTGAAACTTATATTGAAGAAATTAAAAAAAGTAATATAATTTTTATCTATGCTTACGATTTACCGAAAGAAGTTGAAAGGATAATCGAAAGTTCAAAGGCAGAGATTATTGTTTCATCTACAGATAATTACGTCCATTTATCAAGAGGATCTCCTAACATTTTGAACAAAGCAATTACTTACTTCAAAACCGGTGGAGAGGAAAATTTAAGAAATCTAATCCGATTTTTGCTTAAAAGTCTTGGAATGGATGTAAATTTTGAAGATGTTAAAGATGTACCTTGGCACGGTATATTTCATCCAGAATTGGGGCTTTTTAGAGAAACAAAGGAGTATCTTAAGATTTACAATAAAAGACCGCTGGTCGGCATACTCATCCACAGAACTTACTGGCTCTATGATAATCTGAAGCATTTTAATGTTATCGTTAAGGCATTTGAGGAGGAAGGATTAGGAGTGCTGCCAGTATTTACACATGGCTGGAGAGACGAGTTGCTGAACACACCCTCAAAAGAAGATACAATCAGAAAATTTTTCATTTACAATGGAAGAATTGCCGTTAATGCTGTTCTCAATCTAACATACTTCTTTTTGTTGAATCACGAAAGATGGGATAAAAAGGAAAGGTTTAAAGATGTAGAAGGTGTTGACTTGCTTAAAGTTTTGAATGTTCCAATAATTCAACCATGTTTTTCATCATCTCAAAGTATTGTCGAGTGGCAAGAAAATCCTCAAGGCTTGGACTATCTATCCCAAGTTTACACGATAATAATGCCGGAAGTTGATGGACTAATTGAACCGGTATACGTTGCTGGTTCAAGACCAAGCAATGACGGTGTTAAATCCTTTGAACCTTACAAAGAACATGCAAGGTATTTGGCGAGGAGGATAAAGAAGTGGATAGAACTGAAAAATAAGAGTCCAAAAGAAAGAAAAATCGCAATAATGCTAATAAATCCACCATGCAAAAGTTTGGAAGCAAACGTTGCAGTTGGTTTTGGTTTAGACGTTCCGGAAAGCATAGCAAGACTTTTGAGAAAGCTAAGAGAGGCTGGATATAAAATAGAGAATCCGCCAAACGATGGAAAAGAGCTTATAAAGCTTATATTAAGCAAAAAAGCTATCAGCGAGTTTAGATGGACATCCGTTGAGGAAATCGTTGAAAAAGGAGGTGCAGTTGATTTTGTAGATTTAAACACTTATTTAGACTGGTTTAATGAGCTTCCGAAAAAAGCAAGAGAAGAAATCGTTAAAGAATGGGGGAAGCCAGAAGACGTTTTATCTGGAAAAGTAGAGAAAGAACTTGTCGGAATGGTGTACAGGAACAAATTCGTGATTCCGGGCTTACTCTTTGGCAATGTTTTCATAACCCCTCAGCCAAAGTTTGGATGCGTTGGCAGCAGATGTGACGGAAAGGTTTGCAGAATTTTGCACAATCCAACTTTACCACCACCTCATCAGTGGCTTGCCGTTTATCGTTGGATAACCAGAGTTTTCAAAGCCGATGTTATAATTCACTTTGGCACACACGGTTACTTGGAATTTAGACCGGGCAAGGGAGTTGGGCTATCAACTTCATGCTGGCCAGAAATAAGCATAGATGATGTTCCACACCTTTACGTTTACAATGTTGCGAATCCAATGGAAGGTGTCATAGCGAAGAGAAGAAGTTATGCAACAATCGTTGATCACATTTATCCTCCAATGGCTATGGCTGAAGTGCTTGAAGATATAAATTCTTTACTCACACAATTCTCAAAAGCTAAACAACTTGGCGATTTCAAAAGAGCTGAAATAATATACAGAGATTTAATAGACAAAGCTAAGGCGAACAATATTCAAATCAAAGCAAAGGATGTAGAAAAAGCTGTTGAGGAATTACACAGATATGTGGACACTATTAGAGAAACTCAAATAGAAATGGGATTACACGTGTTTGCCCATCCTCGCATAGAGAAACTTGCTGAATGGGTCGCAACTGTTATGGCCTACGATAACAATGAATTTCCATCAATAAGGAGAGCGTTAGCTGAGTATATTGGACTAGATTATGATGAGATGAAAGCTAAGCCTATGGAAGTTAATAAACTTGGGCTGACAAACTCTGAAACCCTTCAAATTTTGCATAACATTGCCGTAAATGTTATTCAAGATTTATTGGATGCTAAAGATAAAGATTTTGATGATCTCGTTTTTGAATTAATAGATAAACACATTTCGAAAGTTTTTGGAGGTATTGTCCATGCTTGAGTTGAGAAGAGACAAAAAAGTGATTTTAGCTTTTAAAAGAGCTTTAGAAATAGCAGATAGGATTAAACAATGTATAAAAGAGTATGACGGATTTATTAAAGGGATAAGTGGAGAATTCGTTGAACCAGGAGCATCAGGATCTTTAACAAGAGGAAAAATTGAAATTTTACCCACTGGAAGAAACTTTTATGCTGTAGATCCAACTTCTTTACCTACTGAAGCTGCTTGGAAAATTGGTGTTGAAACAGCAAACAAGCTTATAAAATACTATTTGGAAAAGTATGGAAGGTATCCCGAATCAGTTGGAGAGTGGCTTTGGAGTATTGACGCTTACAAGGCTGATGGAGAACAAATTGCACAAATACTTTACCTTTTAGGTGTAAAGCCCGTATGGATTAACGGAAGTGTTAAAGGATTGGAAGTAATTCCAATTGAGGTGTTAAAAAGGCCGAGAATAGATGTTGTTGTAAGAATTAGTGGTATAGTGAGAGATACCTTACCAAATTACATATATCTAATAGACGAGGCAGTATCAAAAGTTGCAGCACTGGATGAACCGTTAGACATGAATTTCGTAAGAAAGCATTACTTAGAACACGTTTCGAAGTTATCCGAATTAGGCATAGACGGGGAACTTGCATTAAGTAGGGTTTATTGTTCTCCTCCTGGATCTTATGGAACTGGCGTTAATTATGCGGTTGAAGCTTCAGCATGGCAAAACGATGAAGATTTGGCAAAAACTTGGTTGCAGTGGAGCAGTTATGCTTATACTAGAAAGCATTTTGGGAAGCAATCTGTTGAAAGCCTCATTTTAAACCTGAAGACGGTTGACGTTGTAACAAGAAACCACATGAGCGATGAACATGACATATTCAACTGTTGTTGTTATTTCTCATACCACGGGGGATTTTACAATGTTGTTAAAAACTTGGGCAAAAATCCAGAAATAGTTGTCGTTGATACAAAAGATGTTTCTGCAACCGATGTTAGAAACTTAAAGAATGAGATAGAAAGGATTGTAAGAGCTAAACTACTAAACCCAATTTGGATTTCAGAAATGATGAAACACGGGTATAGAGGGGCTAATGAATTTTCCAAAAAGATCTTACATTTATACGGCTGGCAAGCTACAACAAAGCTCGTTGATAAGTGGGTTTTCGATGAGATTGCAAATAAATACGTGATAGATGAAGAAATGAGAAGATGGTTTGAGGAAAATAACATCTATGCAATTGAAGAAATTGCAAGAAGGTTGTTTGAGGCTTATGAAAGGGAACTATGGCAAGCGGATGAAGAGACGATAGAGAAACTTAGAGAGGCTTATTCAGAATTAGAGGGGATTTTGGAAGACGAAGTAGTTGGAGATGTTCAAGGAGGAACTATAGACATTTACGCAATGAACGATGTTGAAAATTGGAGTAAAAATGCAAAGGATGTGTTTGAAGTATGGAGAAAATTGAAGTAAGGTGTTAAAAATGTATTTTCCATTTACAGCAATAGTCGGACAAGAAAAAGCTAAGCTTGCTTTACTCTGTAATGCTGTAAATCCTGCAATAGGTGGAGTATTACTTAGCGGCGATAAAGGAACTGGAAAGTCAACAATGGTTAGGGCTTTAGCAGACGTTTTACCAGAGATAGAGGTTGTAAAAGATTGTCCTTTTAATTGCAATCCAAAAAATGAGTTTGAGATGTGTGAAGCTTGTGTTGAAAAAAAGAATAATGGTGAGATTGAAATAGTAAGGAAAAAAATGAGAGTTGTTGATTTACCTTTGAGTGTTACAGTTGACAGATTGGTTGGAACTATTGACATCCAAAAAGCGTTAAAAGAAGGAATTAAAGCTTTGCAACCTGGAATTCTTGCTGAAGCAAACAGAAATATTTTGTACATCGATGAAGTTAATTTGCTCGACGATTACATAGCTGATATTCTTTTGGATTCCGCTGCTATGGGCTGGAATGTGATTGAGAGAGAAGGTGTCAGCTTAAAGCATCCATCAAGATTCATACTTGTTGGCAGCATGAATCCCGAGGAAGGTGAGTTAAGACCACAAATTCTTGACAGGTTTGGACTTTTTGTTGACATTGAAGCTTCTGACAACATTGAAGAAAGGATTGAAATAGTAAAGAGAGTTGAGGAATTCCAAGCAGATCCACTCACTTTCAGAAAGAGATATGAAAGACAGCAGAAAGAGCTTAGAGAATCTGTAGAAAAAGCAAGGAAAATTGTAAATAGAGTTGAAGTAAATGATGACCTGCTAAAACTTTTGGCCAAAACCATAATTGAGAATGGTATAAAAACCCACAGAGCTGAGATAGTTACTGTCAAAACGACAAAAGCGATAGCAGCGCTGGATGGTAGAAAAAAGGCAACTTTAGAAGATTTAAAAAAAGCAATGGAACTTGCTTTGCCACACAGAATTAAGCTGAAACCATTTGAACAACCTTCCCCTCTTACCCCTCCCCATCATCATTCCCATTCCCAATCACCTCTACAAGAAAAGTCAGAAAATGAAAAGAAAAATGAACACACTAAGCAAACTCAGAATCAGAACAGTGAAGATAAAGGCAATGGCGAGCGGCAATTTGAAGCTGTTGATGTTAACTTAAATATTAGTTCGAATAGAGGGAGAAATGAGAGAGATAAGACTGTAAGAGGTTCAAAGGATGAACGAGCAACTGTTGTTGGTTATCCACACGGCTATCCAGTTTCAAATACTATCCCTTCAAAATCGGAGCAATTATGTGATATCGACTTAGTTGCAACAATAAGAGCTGCAGCATCAAATTTCAGAAATGAGATAGATGACGGAGATATAAGGGTTAGGGTAAGAAAGATGAGGGTACCAAGATTAACTGTTTTAATGCTTGACTCCAGCGGTAGCATGGCTGCAATGCGTAGAATAAGTATTGCTAAAGGAATTGCAAAGAAGATAATAGAAAATAGCTACGTAAAAAGGGATTCTTTAGCTTTAGTATCGTTTAGAGGTTACAATGCTGAAATCTTAGTTCCTCCAACTCGAAGATATGCTGATGTTATGAATGCTCTTCAAAGTGTTAAGACTGGTGGTAGAACACCACTTTCATCTGCCTTACAAACTTTGCTGATGCTTACCAAAATTTTTAGAATGAAAAATAAAAACTCAGTTGTGAAGTGTATCTTAATATCTGACGGAAAAGCTAATACGCCACTGTTTGGTAAACCGATAAAGGAAGAAATACAAATTTTAACCTCCGCTCTAAAAAATAGTAAAGTAAAATTTGAGATATACAATACAAAAACTAAATCGATAGACCCCGCTCCCAGCTATGTTGAGATGCTATCCGAATTGCTCAATGCGCCAATTTATAGAATGTAACTTAATATAGATATTCAACTTGCTTTAAAAAAGAAAAAATTTTTAATTGCAACATTGTAAATGACTTATAACGAACAAAATAGTTAACATTAAAAATCATAAACCCTACTTTATTTGATTTAAATTTAGGTGGTGATTAGCATGTTCGATGAGAAAAAGCTTAAAGAGATTAAAGAAAAAAGGCAAGAGTGGGAAAAATCATGCTTAGAACCTTTCATGAAGAAAGGCGGTGAGAGGCAAGAGAAGTTTGAAAACCTATCTTGGATTGAGATTAAGAATGTTTATGACCCGAATGATATTGCGCATTTAGATTATATTAAGGACTTGAATTATCCAGGCGAATATCCATTCACGAGGGGCGTGTATCCAACGATGTATAGAGGCAGACTTTGGACAATGAGACAGTTTTCAGGCTTTGGAACTGCTGAAGATACAAATGCTAGGTGGAAGTTGTTGCTAAAAGAGGGGCAAACTGGATTAAGCACAGCCTTTGATTTCCCAACGCTAATGGGTTTAGATAGTGATGATCCACTTTCCGATGGAGAAGTTGGAAAAGTTGGCGTTGCAGTTGACACGCTAAAGGACTTTGAAATCCTATTTGATGGAATTCCACTAGATAAAGTTTCAACTTCGTTCACAATAAATCCACCTGCTGGAATAATTTTGGCAATGTACGTTGCAATTGGAGACATGCAGGGTGTTCCAAGAGAGCAGTTGAGAGGAACGATTCAGAATGATATGCTTAAGGAGTTTCATGCTCAAAACACCTTGGTTTTACCACCTGAACCCTCGATAAAAATAATTGTTGACATATTTGAATGGGGAATCGAAGTAGTTCCTAAATTCAACCTGATAAGCATTTCTGGCTATCATATAAGGGAAGCTGGCTCTACAGCTGTCCAAGAATTAGCCTTTACAATTGCCGATGGAATGGCTTATGTTGAAGCTGCCATTGAAAGGGGTATAGACATTGATAAATTAGC
>JAGGXN010000081.1 GCA_021163065.1 Archaeoglobaceae archaeon
TTTCTAAATTGGATTTTAAGATTTGCAAAAAGAAAATTATTCTTCGCTGCTTACGGCCCAAGTTTAATATTGCCAAGCGAGTTCTTTGAAGACTTACTCATAGCCTCTGCTATTGTGATTTCAAGCAAAAGTTTTGTCAAAAAATTTGGCTTTGAAGATTTGTTTGAAAAAATTAACACAATAAATTTCCAGAAATTGGTCAAAAGAAGGCAAGAAGGAAAGAGTATCAAAAATTTACCAGAATACAAAATCTTGGAAAGCAATTCAGAAATACTATTGGAGAACTTCACGATTAGTGGGGATTTTAAAAACGTTATTAAAAGAATTAAAAGTTTACTTAACTGCTGTGATCACGTAATCTTAAGCGATCCGTTTTTTAGAGATGATAATGCTATGAAACACCTTGGTAAGATCGTAAAAAGCGTTGAATGTAAAAAATATTTATAACATTTTGCAAATTCAAAAATATGAAAGCAAATGTTTTCATAGAACTTAAAGAGGGTGTTGCAGACCCCGAAGGAGAGGCTACAAAGAAAGCTTTGAGACTTTTAGGTTTTAAGAATGTAAAAAACGTGTCAACAATCAAGGTTTTTAGAATTGATATTGATGCTAGAAATAAGGATGAGGCAGAGGAAGAATTGAAGGCAATGTGTGAAAAGTTGTTAGCCAATCCTGTAATTCAGAAGTACAAGATTGAGTGGTTGAGTGATTGAATTGAATAAAGTTAATTAGCTAAAAAAGGTGTTTTTTATGTATAAAAAAATTAACGTTCCTTTTGATTTGTACGAGATCGATTTGTTGAATGCTGACGACGAGCAGCTTAAAAAAATAAGCGAGGAGATGGGTTTAGCTTTAAACGTTGACGAAATGAAGAGAATTAAAGAATATTTCAAGCAAAAGGGTAGAAACCCCTATGACATTGAATTGCAAAGTTTAGCTCAAGCATGGAGTGAACATTGTTGTTATAAAAGTTCAAAGTATTATTTGAAGCAGTTTTTGTTTAACGTTTCGGCAGATTACATAATCTCAGCCATAAAGGAGGATGCTGGAGTTGTTGAGTTTGATGAGGAGCATGCTTACGTTGTTGCCCTGGAAAGTCATAACCATCCATCAGCCATTGAGCCTTACGGTGGGGCTGCTACTGGTATTGGGGGAATTCTTAGAGATGTTCTATGTATGGGCGCTCAGCCAATCGCTTTGGTTGATCCTTTATTCTTCGGAAATTTGGATGTCAAGCATGAGGATTTGCCGAAGGGGACAAAGCATCCCCTCTACTTGCTGAGTGGTGTTGTTGCTGGCATAAGAGATTACGGCAATAGAGTTGGAATACCAACGGTTGCTGGAATGGTGTTTTTTGATGAAAACTACTTGACAAACTGCATCGTGAACGTTGGATGCATAGGAATTGCAAAAAAGAAGAACATAGTTCCAAGTAAGGCTGAAAGGGGTGATATTTTCATTTTGGTTGGCGGGCTTACGGGCAGAGATGGTATTCATGGCGTGACTTTTGCCTCTGCTGAGCTGGATGAGAAGAGTGAGGAGGAGGCGAGAGGTGCTGTTCAATTAGGAAATCCGATAATGAAGGAGCCTTTAATTCATGCTTGTTTGGAAGTTGTTGAAAAGGGATTGTGTACTGGCTTAAAAGATTTGGGTGGTGGAGGATTAAGTTGTGTTATTGGTGAGATGGCTTTGGCTGCT
The DNA here is from genome assembly GCA_021163065.1 of Archaeoglobaceae archaeon. Taxonomy (GTDB): domain Archaea; phylum Halobacteriota; class Archaeoglobi; order Archaeoglobales; family Archaeoglobaceae; genus B5-G16. Next base: position 1,699 of record JAGGXN010000081.1, read on the forward strand.
GGTTTTGGTGCAGAAGTTTATCTTGACAAGGTGCCATTGAAAGAAAAAGGCATGGCTCCTTGGGAAATCTGGATTTCTGAGAGTCAGGAAAGGATGATGTTAAGTGTAAAACCACAGTACGTTGATGATGTCTTGTACATCTTCCAGAAGTGGGACATTCCCGCAACGATCGTTGGAAGGGTGAATGAAGACAAGATTTTGAGAATTTACTACCAAGGCTATAAGATCTACGAGATGGACATCGAATTTGTTACCTCAGGCCCAGAATACTGCCGTCCATACGTTTCTAAAAAGCCTGAGGTTGATGAAATAGAGGAAATAGCAGAACCGACAAACTACAAAGACGTGTTTTTGAAAATGCTATCTCACCCAAACGTTGCAAGCAAGGAGTGGGTTATAAGACAGTACGATCATGAAGTTAGGGCAAATACAGTAGTAAAACCCTTGCAAGGTAGGATAAATAGAGAAACACATGGAGATGCTGCAGTAATCAAACCAACATCATCTTTCAAAGGATTGGCAATAACATCCGATGTAAACCCTTGGAAGACAAAAATCGACCCATACTGGGGTACAGCTTCGACATTCGATGAAATGGTTAGAAACTTAGTTGCGGTTAATTCAAAGCCTCATAGCTTCGCAGACTGTCTAAACTTTGGGAATCCTGAAAAGCCTGAAAGGATGGGAGAGTTCGTTGAAAGTGTTAAAGCTTTGGGCTGGATGGCTTCAGGCTTTGGATTGCCTTGTGTGAGTGGCAACGTTAGCTTTTATAATGAGACACCTTACCAATCAATTCCGCCAACACCAACTTTGCTTGGAGTGGGCATTGTCGAGGACATAAGAAAAGCAATAACCTCCTACTTCAAAACGAAGGGTAATGCAGTTGTATTAATTGGTGAAACGTTGAAAGAATTTGGAGGTAGCGTTTATTCAGCTGTAACAAACCAAAAGAGCTTTTTAGTGCCAAGAACATCCCCTGAAAAACTCAAAAATTATAGTAATGCGATGCTAGAGTCTTTCAAGAATTTTAAGGTTTACGCATGCCACGATATTTCAGATGGTGGATTAGCTATAGCCATTGCTGAAATGTGCATTGGCTCTCATTTAGGATTTGAATCTGTGAACAAGCTAGATTTTGTCGAGCTTTTCTCAGAATCTAATACGAGGTGGGTTGTTGAGGTTAAAGAGTCGGATTTAAAGGATTATATTGATTTCTTTGTTAGCAAGGGTTTGAAAGCCAAGCATGTAGGCTTCGTTGCCGATGAAACGATCTCTTTTGGTTCATTCAAAATAGACGTTGATGAAGCTGAAAAGGTGTGGAGAGAAGGATTAACAAGGTTTACGGGGTGGTAGCATGGATGTTGATGAAATAAAAGTAGCTGTAGTTAGAATTGAAGGAACTAATTGTGAAGATGAAACCGTCTTAGCATTTAAAAACCTCGGAGTATTTTGCGAAGCTGTGCATTTAAAACAGTTTTATAGTGATATGATAAGGGATGATGAACAGAGAAA
>JAGGXN010000101.1 GCA_021163065.1 Archaeoglobaceae archaeon
CGGTATATCTATTTATATGTCTATTAATCGATCCAAATAATCTGTAAATTCTTCCTAAAACTTGTTTGTCTTCTTCCAACAATTTTGTAAAATGTCCCTCAAGCACGAAATAATTGAAAGCAAACGTATTAAGTTCTGTTAAGAGATATGGTGTAATGTTCTGCTGATTTTTTATTGCTTCCCAATCTCTATTTAAAACTTGTTTTATTTCGTTTAAAAGAGCTAAATTATATCTAATCTCTGTGATTATACCCTTAAAATTAGATTTAAATTTCATTCGTCGGGCAATATGATGAGAAACTACTACTGAAATTAAAGCCACGATTAAAGACGAAACTGTGCTCAGAAATATTTCGTACATATTTTTACATTTTTTCACAAACTTATCTCTTTTTTGGATTAATCTTTTAAAGTATTTATATCCTCTCCAATTCTACATGCTTGACTCTTATAAAAGTGATGACAAATCGTTATGCCTAATCGATCTACACTGCAAGATCTTCGGTTTGCGGAGAAAATAGCCGATAAGGTTGTCGATAAATTAGGTGGATGTAGAGAAATTAAAAATAAATTCCTCTTTTTAAAGCCAAGTAAGTCATCAAATATTACTGATAACAATGTAAGATTAAATTGTCGAAAGTATTATATAACCTACCATAAAGTATGCTTTAGAGGCGAAGGTTAAATCTTGAGTGATTACGGAATTACTCGAGGTATAACTGAGGATGATAAGCATCCGTTGCCAAAACCGTATTGGCAATGCCTCTCATTCTTTCTTAAATTATCAATGAGAATTTTTTTGTGGTGGTACTTTTGAGCCAAAATAGATCCTTAACTGTAGAAATTAAGATAGCTAAATACAGCACAAACAGAGCATTGATCAAATTGATTAGTAGAACTAAACTTGAGAAATTCAAAAAGAGAGTAACAAAGAGAGCTCGTAAAGTTCTCTTTCGATAATGTCGATATCTGAAATCACGGGATAAATTATTATTAGGTCAACAGACAACATAATAAATGGATAAGGAAACCGAATGGTATAGGACTCCAATTTCAGAAATTTTTAAGCTTGTTAAAAGTTCACCACAAGGTATAACGGATGAAGAAGCCGCAGAAAGGCTTGTATTGTATGGCTACAATGAGATTAAAGAAGAAAAGAAAATTAGCGAAATTTTAAGATTTCTTTCTCACTTTAACGATCCTCTAATTTACATTTTAATAATATCTGGTTTAATAACGATATTTCTTCATCGATATGTGGATACAACCATAATATTCCTAGTCGTGCTAGTAAATGCAGTAATGGGTTATGTTCAGGAAAGAAAAGCAGAAAAAACAATTGAATCCTTAAAGAAGATAGTAGAGGTTAAAGCAAGGGTAATAAGAAAAGTTGAAAAAGAAATCCCTGCAAAAGAACTAGTCCCCGGAGATGTAATAATAATAGAAGCTGGAATGAAAGTTCCAGCAGATGCAAGGCTCTTTGAAGTTAGGAATCTAACCGTTGATGAATCTTTACTAACAGGTGAATCTACACCAGTTGAAAAATTTTCTGAAACTATTCTAGAGAGAACTGCTACTGAAAGAAACAACATGGTCTTTGCTGGAACGCTTGTTCTTGAAGGCTACGGAAAAGCAGTTGTTGTTGCTACAAGCGAGAATACTGAGTTGGGTAAGATCGCAAAAACTGTTAAAATAGAAAAAGGTGTTGAAACGCCTTTGTTACGTAGAATAAAGCATCTTAGCAAATTTATTTTCTTTATAATCGTTGCAGTTTCAATCTTAAATTTTATAATTGGGATATTAAGGGGTTACGACCCCACGTTCATGTTTCTAGCCTCCGTTAGCTTAGCTGTTGCAGCTATTCCTGAAAGTTTACCTGCTCTTGTAACAATGAGCCTTGCAATTGGTGTTAAAGATATGGCAAAAAGAAATGCTGTAGTTAGAAAACTACCGGCTGTAGAAACTCTAGGAAGTGTTACGACGATATGCACAGATAAAACCGGAACACTTACACAGAACAAAATGAAGGTAATAAGAATATTTGCTGGGGGTAAGGAGTATGATGTTGAGAGTAAAGATTCTATTCTCAGCAGAGAAGAACTTGCAGAACATCTCGATATATATCTCACAATAAAGGCTGGCTACATATGTAATACAGCAATTTATCTTTTAGAAGAGGGAGAACCTATAACGAGCGGAGATCCAACTGAAGTAGCCCTTCTTGAAATTGCATCGCTGGCAGGAATTAAAAAACAGTTTAAAATTATTGACGAAATTCCGTTCGATCCAGCATTACGCTATATGGCAACTGCAATAAAAGAAGGAGAATTCGTGGAAATCTATGTAAAAGGTTCAGTAAAAAGAATTCTTTCAATGTGCAGATGGGCTTTAGTGGAAGGAAGAATAGTGGAGCTTGATGAGCTTGATGAACATCACATTCACAAAATAGCATCAGAGTTTGCCCTTCAGGGTTTAAGGGTTCTGGCATTTGCATACAAGTTTGTTGAGTTAGAAGAATTTGGTAGTATTGAAGATCACCTTGATGACCTAATCTTCCTCGGCCTTCAATGCATGATCGATCTCCCAAGGGAGGAGTGTTATGAGGCAATCAAAAAGTGTAAAGAAGCTGGTGTAGGAGTCATCATGATAACTGGGGACCACCCAAACACTGCATTGTTTATTGCAAAAGAACTTGGGATTAATGGCGAGATCAATGGAAGGACTAATGGCAGTGTTATAACGGGCTATGAAATTGAAAAAATGAGCGATGAAGAGCTTAAAGAAGTATTAAAGAAAACAAACGTATTTGCAAGAATCTTGCCAAAAATGAAGCTAAGAATAGTCAAATTATTACAGAAAACGCTTGAGATAGTTGCAGTTACTGGAGATGGTGTGAACGATGCTCCTGCATTAAAGAGGGCTGATATTGGCGTTGCAATGGGCTCTGGCACGGAAGTGGCTAAAGAATCTGCTGAAATAATTTTGCTTGACGATAATTTTGCAACGATTGTAGAAGCGGTTGATGAAGGTAGAAACGTTTTTAGAAAGATTCAGAAGATTCTTGCATGGATGCTACCAACTAACGTTGGAGAGGGGCTTGTGGTTCTTGCAGCTTTTCTTTTAGGCATCGCACTTCCGATTTTGCCTGTGCAAATCCTTTGGATTAATACAGTTACAGCCGTGCTTTTAGGAACGACTTTAGTTTTTGAGCCTAGAGAGCCGAATCTTCTTAAGCTAAAGCCGATAACTGGAGAGTTGCTGAATCCGGCGATTTTATTCAGAATAATCTGGGTAGCTATAGTTTTGGTTGTATGTGCATACTTTTTATACTTCAGATACAACGAAAACGAACTCTTGGCTAGAACAGTAGCAATGAATACGATAGTATTTTTTGAAATATTCTACCTTCTGAGTTCAAGAAGCATCGATTTAAGCTTTATAAAAACTCTGAAGTTTAGGAATAGGGCAATCTATATAGGAATATTTGCAATGATCGTTCTGCAGGTGGTAGCGACGTATTTGCCTCTCTTCAACACTATCCTGTACACCGCACCGCTTAAGGCTAATATATGGATTGAAATCGTAGTTGTATCATCCCTCGTATTTCTTCTCGTTGAACTAGAAAAATATATAAAAAACAAGAAGTTTTTATAAAAATTTTATAAAAACTTCTGCCATAAATCGACTTTGGTCGTGATAAAGGCTTGGGAGTTAAAGCTGCATCTCAACAGATTTCTCTACTTCTTTTTGTATTCTCCAGTGTCTAAATATTTTAGGATTTGTGAATTTCGCTTAGATCAATTTTTTCTTCAGCTGTTTCCCTTCTCGCATAATTCAGGGTAAAAAATACTTGAATTATGGTGTTCGGGGGCAAAAAATACCATGTCTACTTCCCTACACTCTGGTTTAGCTTGCTAATAGTATCTCCAAGTTTTTCGAGGTACTCGCCAAATCCGATCCAGTTACCAGCTCCCGCTTCCTCCATCGCTTTGTTGTAAAGTTCAACCAACTGCTTTACAAGATCCTGGACATCTTCTTCCTCAATGACTTCAGGCTTCTTAGCTTCCTCACCAAACACAGCTATCAAAGCCTCGTCAAGCGTTGGTCTCATCGCAAGCACGTCTTTGTAAACAACTATAACGCCCCTAAGCTCCGGAATCTGAGCGTTCACGGCTCTCAGATAGATGGGTTCAATGTACAGTATGGAGTTCTCTATTGGGATAACGAGCAAATTGCCCCTTATTACCTTCGATCCAACCTGTCCCCAGAGGGTGAACAACTGTGAGATATCAGCATTCTGATCTATTCTCGCCTCTATCTGCATGGGGCCATAGATCAGCTGACCTTTCGGAAATTCATACAGCCTTAACTCGCCGTAATTCTCATCGCATCTTGCCGCCATCCAAGCAATGATGTTATCCCTTCCCTTTGGATTAAACGGAAGCATTAACAGGAATTCCGGCTTGTCGTTTCCGGGCAGAGTTAATATGACGTAGTAGGGTTCCATTTGTATTCTCTTATCCTCTAAGATCTCCTGCGGAATCACCCATACATCCTCACGGTTGTAGAATGTTTTAGCATCATCCATGTGGAAGGTTGCGTAGATGTGAGCCTGAACTTCAAACAGATCAACCGGATACCTTATGTGGGCCCACTCTTCCTTACTCATTTTATCTGCTGAGATGAAAAGATCTGGAAATGCTTTCATCAAAACCCTGATGACTGGCTCCTCCTGAATAACGTAGAACTTAGCCGTTCCGTTGTATGTGTCTACAAAAACCTTAACCGGGTTTCGAACGTAGTTGAATGTCGGATATTTTGCGGAGTATGGAAATTTGTCAAGGGTCGTATAAGAATCGATTATCCAGTACTGCTTTCCATCTATTACGGCTATGTAAGGATCTCCGTCATACGTGAGGAAGGGTGCTATCGTGGATATCCTATCTATTACATTTCTGTGAAACATCAGACTGCTCTCCGTTGTGATATAATTGCTCAGCAGAAAACTAACGTCGGCAAATTTTATTGAGTATATAAGCTTTTTAAAGTACGAATCTAGCTTAACTCCTCCCGAGCCATTATAAGTTGTTAAGACATTACCTTCGCCCAGCGGATAGTCAAATTCCTTCTGTTTGGTTTTAATGATCACGTAATTCGTTGTCAGCTCACCGTAGTATATCTCTGGTCTTTCGATAGCTATCTTCCCCTTTGGAGGTATGTCCTCAATTATCAGATCCGGCAACCCCACTTTGGTTACGGAATTCACCGGCGAGGCAACAACACCATAGCCGTGAGTAAATATCAGATGTTCGTTAAGCCACGTTTTTGCTCTCGGCGATAGCAGATCGATTGAAAGTTCCCTTGCAGAGACCATGATCTGTGTGTACCTGCCATCAATGTAGTAACGATCCACATCAACGTCATTTATGAAATAGTAGGTTCTTATCTGCTGCATCTGCCTGTAAACGTTGAGCAAAGGACGATGATCCCAGATTCTGATGTTATCTATAGTACCACGATTTCTTTCAATTGTATCGACGCTGAGGTTGTCTTCGGCAGAATAGTACATCTTCTTAACGTCCAAGCCGTAGGCGAATCTCGTGAAGTCTATTCCATATCGTATGTATTCCTCCTCCTTAGCAAGTTCATTCGGCTCAACTTTAAGCCTTTGAACCACAACAGGAGCAATAACAATTGAAAGGAGTATCACAACTGCCAAAACGGTGAAGAGTATGGGCATCGCATTGATGTTTCGTTTATATCCGAAGTAGATGCTTCCCGCGGCGAAAAGAAGTGATAGTATCGCAACCAACCCCATTGCAGGAAGTCTTACGTATACATCTGTGTAGCCAGCGCCCATCACGGCTCCGCGTGGAGAGGTTAGCAGATCAAACCTCGCGAACCAGAAATATGCCGCTATGAAGATGAAGATGCCGGCCAGAAGCAGAGAGATGTGAACGTATCCTGCTTGAGGGAACTTGTCCTTGAATTCATCAAAACTTTCCACCCATCTGAACGTGAAAGCGTAGTACGCTACCGAAATTAGGGTGATAAGTAAGAGCAATGCGAGGAAAGAGAAAAGTATACTCTGAATGAATGGAAGCTTGAAAACATAGAAAGAGACATCAAGCCCAAAAATCGGGTCTTTAAGATTGAAGTCAACCGAGTTTGTGAAGTAAACGTACTGCAGCCACATGCGGGAAAAGAGCAGGGCTACGATTAGAGCCAATAATAGATTCGCCCAGAATGGCAATTTGAGATGTTCACCAAGCTCGTAGCTTACTCTTTTAAGGGCAAAATGGTTGAGACTAAGTATAGCAAGAGCAAAGGCAAAAAAGATTACGAACAAGATTACCTTGTAATACAGCATGGCCATAAAGACGGGAGCGAGATTGAGAGCCTCAAACCAGAGAAACTCCGTGTAAAGATGTAAGGCGATACTTAGAGAAACCAAAAGTGCAATGAATATAGCCAAAAGTACTTTCATATTCATTAATATTTCGAATTTTTTTTCCATCCTAAAATTTGTCCTCATAATATTTATTTTTTACGTTTATATATTTTCGATTGGAATAATTATACTTATTCAAATACGTGTTGTACCCTACCGAATAACTGGGTTTTTGCCCTTTCAATCCGCTCCCAATGGTTATTACTAGTTTATCTAAAAAACTTAGAAAAGGTAGTTCACAACTGCGTTTGTAAAAAGAAGAAAATAATGCGTTAATTCTACGATTACATCGATGTTACAAAGACATACCGAGAAAAAAACTGATATTACGAAAAAGTAATATAGTAAAAATAATAAGATATTC
>JAGGXN010000132.1 GCA_021163065.1 Archaeoglobaceae archaeon
TCCAACGTTTCCTGAACCAGAAGAAGACATTGCTGGATATTCTGAACCTCCCATTCTTGCTTCAATTCCCGCTGCAACTTGAAGCTTAATTTTTGTTTGCAAGTCATCAGATAACAAACCCTTATTTATCAAACTTTTGTAAGCTTTAACAACATTCATTCCATAATTTCCTAACAAGCCCTCCTCAACGAGCAATTTGTTAACATCTATTGTTTTTTGAATTTCCTTCATTTCTTTTTCTCCAATACTCTTAGCGGCCTTTAAAATTTCATCCAGTTTGAATGCTTCTCTAAATTCCCTAAACTTTTCTTCTTTCTTTTTACCCTCGTAAATCGTTTCTCCATCAAGTTTTATGAAAGCTATTCTATCATGCTTAGACTGCAATGCAGATTCGGCAACTTTACCATCGTAAAAAAGCTTGACATGGATGTAAAGTTCATTTTTACTTCTATCAACGACAACTGATACTTTATCTTTCATTGTTTCAGCAAGGGGTATTAAGCTTTTATCCAATTGCTTGAAAATCTCGAGATATCCATGTTCATCTTTACTTTTAAAAAATTTGTTCATGTCCAAATAAAAGCCCAAAATCGTTGCAAGTTTTATTCCCCTCTTTTTTGTATTGGGTATCGCAACACCGTAGGCATTCTTAAAAACGTTTTTGTCAACAGTAATCTCTACTTTTTCAAGCTTCTCTTTTCTTGGATATGGAACAGACTCGTTAGTTGGTAACCCAGTTGTCTTGGGAAAATTCCCATAAATAGAATTGTAAGCTATGGATGCTGCAAATCCAATCGCAACAATTTCCGTACATCCGGTAGCGGGCTTTACATTATCTTTCAGAAATTCTAAGACATCTATTTTGCTCATTTAACCCCGCCTAAGGTTTTAAAAATTAAAACAGATTGTTGTCATCAACAACGATCGTTTGGTCCCTTCTCGGCCCGACAGAGATTATTGAAATCCTTGTTTTACATAGATCCTCCAATCTTTTGAGGTAATTCTGAGCATTTCTTGGGAGGTCTTCAAAGGATTTTGCATCGCCTATGTCTTCATCCCATCCTGGCATTTCCTCATAGATTGGTTTAGCTCTTGCAAGTTTTTTTGTATTCAAAATAAAATTAGTCGTTCTCTTTCCATCAACTTCATAGGCAACACAAATTTTTATTTTCTTTAAGCCTTGCAGAACATCCAATTTTGTAATCGCAATTGAGGACATACCGTTAATAACAACTGCATACCTTGCAGCAACCGCATCAAACCATCCAGTCCTTCTTGGTCTGCCTGTAGTCGTTCCGTATTCTTTGCCCTTCAACCTCATATATTTTCCTTGATAATATTCGTCTCCAGCATTGGCTTTTTCTAATGCCTCCTTTAAAGCTTCATCATATACATTCTCAATCTTATCCCACGTCCCCTCCTTATTTGTTTGTTCCTCTGTTCCCAACTCAGTCGGGAATGGTCCAGCACCAACTCTGGTTGTGTATGCCTTGAAAACACCAATAACAGCATCAATCTTTGTCGGCCCTACGCCTGTGCCAGTCAAAGCTCCTCCAGCAGTTGGGTTTGAGGAAGTTACGAATGGATAAGTTCCATGATCGACATCAAGTAAAGTTCCTTGAGCTCCTTCAAACAAAACTTTCTTACCTTTCTCAATAGCCTCATTTATTATAAAGCAAGTATCTTTAACCAAGGGCTTCATTTTTTCAGCAATCTTAGAATTAGAAGACTCAACGTAGTCTGAGATTCTCATACCCTTCCTTGCTATCTTGTCCCTATAACAAGGACCAATTCCCCTTCCCGTTGTTCCAATCATCTTTGCATGAGGATCTTTTTTCGGATTGTCTTCTTCCCTATGCTTTGGCAGTATAGTATGAGCATTTGAGGAAATTATAAGCCTACTGTCATCGATCTTAAAACCCATCTTCTCCAAATTTTCTATCTCCTCAACTAAAACCTCAGGATCAACTACGGTTCCATTTGCAATGATGTTCAGCTTTCCTTCATGAACTATGCCAGATGGAATTAAGTGAAACTTGAACTTTTTACCATTCACAACAACCGTATGGCCCGCGTTGTTACCACCAGCATACCTTATTACAAGGTCAGCCCTCTCAGCCAAGAAATCCACTATCTTTCCCTTTCCTTCATCCCCCCATTGTCCTCCAACAACAATGATCGTTTGCACCATAAGCAAAATTTGTGCAAAGCGTATTAAAACTTACCAATAGACTGATGATGTGAAATTAAAATAAATGAAGAAAGAGTAGAGCAACTAAACAAGATAGTCAAAAATTAAACTGCAAACCAATTTTCTATTGTTAAGGAAAATTTTACCATGGCTCGAATTTTCATCCTTCTTAAATCAGTCAATATCGAGTCTGCTTTAAAGCTCTGATTCATTGACTTCATTTTTGAATCCATTAATAACCTCCAAACATATTTTTAGAGTTTAACAATTTCGAAGTAGTTTTCCTCAACTGCTTTCAAGAACTCTGTATCAAAACCTCTAATGTAAGCTAAGAGTGTTGCTCCTCCAGCACCAACTCCCTCTTTAACGAATCCCTCTGCATAAGCCCTTAATCCACTCTTACTTGATTTTTCAAATCCTAAATCGACAGAAACTACCGGATAGGGTGATAAATCCATGTCAGCATTCTTGTCTTTCACAACGTAACTCGTTGTGGCAATGATTGCATCAACGTCATCTATTCTTTTTAGCACATTGGCAATTGCCACCATTTGAGTGCCTCCAGCTAAAACAATGGGCTTTCCTAATTTTGCAGCTCCCAAAGCTATGCCTATAACACCAACCATAACAGGGTCGCCAACTTTTGAAACGATCTCAATTGGATTTTCATCTCCTTCAATCATTTTTAAAGCTTTTTCAACAACCCTCTTCTTCAACTCAATTGGATTTTTAGGCATGCTTGAAGATACAGCAGCATCCATACCCAATGCTTTTAGTACTGCAGCAGCTGTAGTCGTGCCGGCAGGAATGCTCTCTCCAATTAAAATAACATCTGAGTACTTTGATATTTGCTCTCCAAACTTCTTTGCCCTATCTAATGCATCTAAAACTTCGTTGTAGTCCATTGCCTGCATTTCAGCGATGTTGTTCCCAATTGGGGCATTGATGCTTACATAAGGCACCTTAGGCTTCACAATCAACCCACTATCAACAACGAAAAATGGGATGTTAACTAGTTTTAAAGCTGTGTAAGTTATCAAAGCCGGTGTGGGCTTTCCATCTGGAGTTGCTGGAATTGCATCTATGCTCTTGCATTCACCATAATACAGCAATTCAACGTCTGCAGGTGGGGTGTATTTAATCAATTCAGGATTTGCTCCTGCAACAGTTATTCCTTTAATTTCGGCTGTCATTGTATTGCCTATCACGAACACAAACGTTGCTCTGTTTTTTAGCATTTCTAAATGCCTTTCAGCATCTCCTTTAATAACTTTGTACATGAAGTCAAAAAGCTTTAAAAAAACAAATACTTTGTTTTTGTATTACACTTGTTATACAAAAGTAA